>CAZDSL010000314.1:0-3712 GCA_964507655.1 uncultured Mycobacteriaceae bacterium
CGTCGGCGTACTGGGCGTCATCGACGACGACGCCCGGCCCGTACCCTCCGCGTGGCAGGACGCCGGTGACAACCTCTACCTGCTCGGTGTGACCCGCACGGAGCTCGACGGCTCTGCGTGGGCGGGTGCTGTCCACGGGCACCTCGGCGGTCGGCCGCCGGTCGTCGACCTCGCCCGCGAGAAGGCGCTCGCCGGGCTCCTCCACGCCGCCGCCCTCGAGGGTCTGGTCACGTCAGCGCACGACCTCTCGGACGGCGGGCTGGCGCAGGCGCTGGCCGAAGGCATCCTGCGGTTCGGCATGGGCGCCCGCGTATGGCTGGGCGAGATCTGCGAGCGCGATGGGGTGGATGTCGCCTCCGCCCTCTTCTCAGAGTCGACCGGGCGCGTGCTCGTCTCGGTGCCGCGTGAGGACGACGTGAAGTTCCGAGGGCTCTGCGAGGGGCGCGACTACCCGGTGCTGCGGATCGGCGTGACCGACACCGCTCCCGGGTCCGAAGCCGAACTCGAAGTTCAGGATGTCTTCACCGTGCCGCTCAGCGAACTGCAACGGGTGCACCGCGGGACTCTGCCGATGCACTTCGGCGCGACCGTGACAGAGCGACCTCAGAAGTAGGTGCGCACGACCTCGACCACCCGGTCCTCATCGTCGACGATCGGCAGCGCGCGCCACTTGTCGAACGCCGTGCACGGGTGCGAGATCCCCGAGCACACCAGGTCGCCCGGTCGCAGTTCGACGCCGTCGAGTAAGAGGTAGGCGTGCTGGTCGTCCATCTTCGTGATCTCGGCCGCCCGCGTTGTCGCATCCGTGCCGGCCTCACCGGTCAAGTCGACCGTCTCGACTCGGCCGTCACGCTGGCGGCGCGCGACGAGCGGCACCGGCATCCCGGAATCGTAGGGCGCGTCGCGCTTGCCCATGCCGAGGATCACGAGGCCGTCCTCCGATGCGGAGATCACTTGCGCCCAGACCTGAATCGCCGCGTCCAGATGACCCGGGATGCGATTGAACGCCGTCTTGCCCACGTACGTACCGTCGTCGTGGCTGACGTATGCACCGCTGCGCAGCACGACGCGCACCTGCTGGTCGGTCGCCCACTGGCCGCCGAGTTCGAAGGCGACGCGGTCGAAGTACGCGCTTCCACCCGCCGTGACGATGCCGCCAGGTGCCAGGAGGGATGCCTCGCGCAGCCGCTCCACGACACCGCGCACCGTCGCGAAATAGTCGTCGACCTCGTCGGTCGAGCCCAGGCCGCCCTCGTAAGAGCCGACACCCACGAGGCGCACTCCCTCGGTGGCCTCGACGTGCCGGGCCAGGTCGATCGCCGCCTCTGCAGAACGCACGCCCGTGCGCCCGCCGAGATAGCCGACGTCGATGTGGACGCCGAAGCCGCCACCCTCCGCAGGCGAACCGGTCGCCGGCTGCACGGCGCGAGCGGCGCGGACGGCGCGGGCAATCGCATCCACCCCCTCGGTGGAGTCGACGAAGCACGAGATCGTCGGCAGTCCCGCCCCGGGCGCCAGACTGTCGTCGAACGCGTCGATCAGTGCGGCGATCGCCGTCTCGTCCAGCACCTCGTTGGCGATGAGCACGCGCGGCACACCCGCGGCCGCGGCGACGAGCGCTTGACGAGCCGTGGCCAGCGTGATCGCGACCGCGCCGGCTTCCCACTGACGCGCGAAGAGTCTGGGCGCCATGCTGGTCTTGCCGTGCGGCGCGAAATCGAGGTCGTGCTCACGACAGAATTCAGCGAGTGCGGCGAGGTTGTGTTCGAGCGCGTGGGAGCGCAGAACCATCGCCGGCCACGCGACCGAGCCGTCGAACAGGGAGCGGGTACCGACGAGGTTGCCCGCTTCGTCCTGCGCGGGCCAGATGGCCTTGTCGATTGTTCCGGGTGCCGGCTCGATCATTGGCCCGCCCCCGTTCCGCGAGTGCCGATGAGTTCGGCCAGCAGGTCGACCTGCTCCGGGTCGGCGAGGGCCGAACCGACCCCGATGCATGAGGCGCCGGCGTCGAGGTACTCGGCGGCGTTCTTCGCGTTGAGCCCGCCCGTAGCGACGAACCGCACGCTCGGGAATGGGCCGCGCATCGCCGTGAACCAGTCGGTTCCGAGCGTGCTGGCCGGAAAAGCCTTGAGCCACGTGCACCCCAGCCGCAGCGCCCGCATGATCTCACTCGGGGTCGCCACGCCGGGAAGATGGGGGATGCCTGCGCTCGCCCCGAGCGCCACCACCTCCTCGTTGAGGCCCGGCGACACCGTGAAGGCGACGCCCGCATCGATGCTCGCCCGGACCTGCTCGGGCGTCGTGACCGTGCCGCTGCCCACGAGCTTGCCGCGCTCTCGGCCCGCGCGCACGACTGCCTGGAGCGAGGGAATCGCCTCCGGCGTCTGGATGGGAACTTCGACGAGGTCGATACCCAGATCCCACGCCCGCTCGGCGAGTCCGACCGCGTCTGGCGGATTCATGTTGCGGAATATGGCCATGACCGGCTGGCCGGCCACGAGTTGCTCCATTGTCTTCATCGGCGTTTACCCCCTCGATTTCGCACGCAGGTGCGTGCTGCGCCATGTGTCTTCGTCGCTGGCCGCGAGCGCTCTGAGCTCGTCGGAAGGCGGAAGGTGCCCGACATCGCCGGAGTGTAGCAGCGTGTGCGCGGCGGCGGCGTGGCCCAGGCGCAGCGCGGCTTTCTGGTCCTGGCCTTCGACGGTCGCGGCGAGATACCCGGCGGCGAACGCGTCGCCCGCCCCGACGACTTCGACGACGTCCGCGTTGAGCGCCGAGACGAAAGTGCTGCCCTCGCGGCTGTAGCTCGTCGCGCCGTGGGCGTCGTCTTTGACGACGAGCACCGGCACGTCGGCCAGCAGGTCCCTCACGTCATCGGGCGTCGGCGTGCGCCACAGTGCCTCGGCTTCGTCGCGGCCGACGATGACGATGTCGGCGGCGCGCGCCAGAGCCATGAGGCGCGGTGCCGCCCGGCTCACGGGCCAGAGTCCCGGCCGGTAGTTGACGTCGAAGCTCACGGTCAGTCCGTCCGGGCGGTCGCCGGCGAGTACGCGTTCGACCAGGTCGTTGCAGGTCGCCGAGAGCGCCGGCGTGATGCCGCTGACGTGGCACAGGGCGCGGGATGCCAGTGCGAGCGCGGGCAGATCCCCCTCGCCCAGGTGCGTCGCGGCCGAGTTCTCGCGGTAGTAGTAGACGCGGGTCGTGCCCGTTGACCATTCCTTGAAGTAGATCCCGGTTCGTCGGTCGGGATCGACGGTGACGTGCGGAGTTTCGACGCCGAGGGCGGCGAGCACGTCGAGGATCCTTTCGCCGAACGGGTCGTCGCCGACTCGGCTGAACCATTCGGCGCGATGCCCGAGGTGCACGAGGGTCGTGGCGACGTTCGCTTCGGCTCCGCCGACGCTGATGTCCGCTATACTCGACGAACGCAACCCCCCGGAGTGCGGTGTCGCGCTGAGCATCGCCATCATCTCGCCCACGCAGACGATGCGCGCGGGCTCGCGCCCGGCATCCGTCGACGCCCGGTGGGAGGTCGACCGTTGGCTCGTCATGCTCTCCCTCGCCGTCCGACCTTCGCTAGTATTTGTGCAGATTATGCACATCTATGTGCACAACACGAACACTTCTACCTTAGCGGTTCGGGGGCACCGTGCGCATCCCTCGGGCGATACCCACCGGTGACGGCGAGACGCGCGCAGCCGCATCCGCCCAA
>CAZDSL010000315.1:0-3698 GCA_964507655.1 uncultured Mycobacteriaceae bacterium
CGTGCACGGTGCGCGACACCCGCGGCCAGGAGATCGCGGCCGCGTGCGGCCAGCTCGCCGCGCTGGAGACTTAGCCGAGGCGCGGAGGCCCCGCACGATGCGGCGAGGGCCGGCCCGGATCTCCGGGCCGGCCCTCGCCGCATCGTGCGGGTGTCAGCGGTTCCAGCGGTTGTGGCGCTTGTAGAGGTCGCCCAGCAGGAACGCGACGATGATCGCGGCCGAGACGGCCAGGTAGATGTAGGCGGTGTAGCCCTCGTGGTTGCCGATCATGAGGATCAGCAGGAACGCGGCGAAGAACCAGCCGAAGATGCGGAAGGTGTTGGTGGCCTGCCCGTGCCAGCCCCAGCCCACCGAGGGCTCGTCGGCGGGATCGATGCGGGACTCCTCGATGGCCTTCTCGAGCGAGGGGTGCACCAGCTGCTGTGTGGCCACGGTAGAACCTCCTGGATGTCACGGTACCGCCGATGGATCGGGCGCTGCGGCCAATCCTGGCATATTCCCGGCCGGCGTACGACAGTGGGTCGTAACCCGGCCGGCACTGCACGGGCGGTGCGCGGCGCCCGCCGGTGGCCGGTGCGGGGCGCGTCGGGAACAATGGTGCGGTGACCAGAACGCGTGTACTGCTCCTGGGGAGCACGGGATCCATCGGCACGCAGGCGCTGCAGGTGATGGCGGCGGCGGGCGACCGGTTCGAGGTGGTGGGCCTCGCGGCCGGCGGCGGCACCGTCGAGCGGCTCGCCGAGCAGGTGCGGACCACGGGGGTGCGCGAGGTCGCGGTGGCCGATGAGGACGCCGCCCGGCGCCTCGCGGAGATCGTCGGGTTCCCCGTGCGCGCGGGCGCGGGCGCGGCGGAGGAGCTGGTGCGCGCGGTGCCGGCCGACGTCGTCCTCAACGGGCTCGTCGGTTCGCTGGGCCTGCGGCCCACGCTCGCGGCGCTCGAGACGGGGGCGCGGCTGGCCCTGGCCAACAAGGAGTCGCTCATCGCGGGCGGCCCGCTGGTGCTCGCCGCCGCGGCGGACGGGCAGATCGTGCCGGTGGATTCCGAGCACTCGGCGCTGGCGCAGTGCCTGCGCTCGGGCCGGGCCGAGGAGGTCGACAGGCTCGTGCTCACCGCCTCGGGCGGCCCGTTCCGCGGCTGGACGGCGGCGCAGCTGGAGTCGGTCACCCCCGAGCAGGCCGGCGCGCACCCCACCTGGGCGATGGGCCCCATGAACACGCTCAACTCCGCGACCATGGTCAACAAGGGCCTCGAGCTGCTCGAGGCGCACATGCTCTTCGGGGTGCCCTACGACCGGATCGACGTCACCGTGCATCCGCAGTCGATCGTGCACTCCATGGTCACCTTCACCGACGGCTCCACCATCGCCCAGGCGAGCCCGCCCGACATGCGCCTGCCCATCGCGCTGGCGCTGGGCTGGCCGGCGCGGATCCCCGGCGCGGCGGCGGCGTGCGACTTCGCCACCGCCTCCACCTGGGAGTTCGAGCCGCTCGACGAGGATGTCTTCGCCGCCGTGCGGCTCGCCCGCGCCGCGGGCATCGGCGGCGGGTGCCTTCCGGCGGTGTTCAACGCGGCCAACGAGGAGGCGGCCGCGGCGTTCCTCGACGGGCGGATCGGCTTCCCCGCGATCACCCGCACGGTGGCCGCGGCGCTGGACGCGGGCGCCCGCTGGGCGGCCGGCCCGCGCGACGTCGACGACGTCCTGGAGGCCGAGGCGTGGGCGCGTGCGCACGCGCGCCGGACGATCGAGGGCGAGGGCTGACGGCGGTGGCGTTCGCACTGGGCGTGATCCTGTTCGCCTTCGGGATCGGGGTGTCGATCGCGCTGCACGAGGCGGGCCACCTGGGCGCCGCCAAGATGTTCGGCATGAAGGTGCGCCGGTACTTCATCGGCTTCGGCCCGCGCGTCTTCTCGTTCCGCCGCGGCGAGACGGAGTACGGCCTCAAGGCCGTGCCGGCGGGCGGATTCTGCGACATCGCCGGCATGACGGCCCTCGACGAGATGACGCCCGACGAGGTGCCGCGGGCGATGTACAAGCGCCCGGCGTGGCAGCGCATCATCGTCATGCTCGCGGGTGTGGCGATGAACGTGCTCATCGGCCTGGTCCTCATCTACGGTCTGGCGCTGGGCTGGGGGCTGCCGCAGGTGAACGCGCCGCAGACCCGCCTGGGCACGCTCGAGTGCGCGGCCGCGTCGCAGAACCCCGACGGCACGCTCGTCCCCTGCACGGGCGAGGGGCCGGCGCAGCAGGCGGGGCTCGAATCGGGCGATGTGGTCACACGCATCGGCACGCGCTCGGTGGACACCTGGCCGGATCTGGTGCAGGCGGTGCGCGACAGCTCCGGCACCGTGGAGTTCACCGTGCGCCGCGACGGAACCACCCTCACCATCCCGGTCCAGGTGCAGCAGGTGCAGCGGCTGGTCAAGGATCCGGACTCGGGCGAGGTGCACACCGAGACGGTGGGCGCCATCGGCGCGGGGCAGTCGGTGGCGGGCCTGCGGCACTACTCCGCGCTGAGCGCCGTGCCGGGCGCGTTCTCGTTCACCGGCGACATCGCGGTGCTCAGCTGGGATGCGCTGCTGGACTTCCCCTCGCGCATCCCCGACCTCGCCGAGTCGATCTTCGGCGGGCAGCGCAGCGAGGACACCCCGATGTCGGTGGTGGGCGCGAGTAGACTGGGCGGCGATTTCGTCGAGAACGACGCGTGGCCCGCGTTCGTGCTGCTGCTCGCGCAGCTGAACTTCTTCCTGGCGCTGATCAACCTGCTGCCGCTGCTGCCCTTCGACGGCGGCCACATCGCGGTGGTGATCTACGAGCGCATCCGGGACGCGGTGCGCAGGCTGCGCGGGCTCGGCAGGGGTGCCCCGGTGGACTACACCAAGCTCATGCCGGTCACCCTCGCCGTCGCCGTGGTGCTCGGTGGGATCATGCTGTTGACGGTGACCGCAGACATCGTCAACCCGATCAAGCTGTACTGACGGCCGCTCCGGCGGCGCGTCCGCAGAGAGGATGATTGTTGTGACGACCCCCGTGGGCCTGGGCATGCCGTCCGGGCCGGCCCCGGTACTGGCGCCGCGCCGCAAGACGCGCCAACTGCAGGTGGGCAAGGTGGGCGTGGGCAGCGACCACCCGGTGTCGGTGCAGTCGATGACCACCACCAAGACGCACGACATCAACGCCACGCTGCAGCAGATCGCCCAGCTCACCGCGTCGGGCTGCGACATCGTCCGCGTCGCCTGCCCCCGGCAGGAGGACGCCGACGCGCTCGAGGCGATCGCCCGCAAGAGCCAGATCCCGGTGATCGCCGACATCCACTTCCAGCCGCGCTACATCTTCGCGGCCATCGACGCGGGCTGCGCCGCGGTCCGCGTGAACCCCGGAAACATCAAGCAGTTCGACGGCCGCGTCGGCGAGGTGGCGAAGGCGGCGGGCGAGGCGGGCATCCCCATCCGCATCGGCGTCAACGCCGGCTCGCTCGACCCGCGGCTGCTCAAGAAGTACGGCAAGGCCACGCCCGAGGCGCTGGTCGAGTCGGCGCTGTGGGAGGCGGGCCTGTTCGCCGAGCACGGCTTCCACGACATCAAGATATCGGTCAAGCACAACGACCCGGTGATCATGGTGGAGGCGTACCGCCAGCTGGCGGCGCAGTGCGACTACCCGCTGCACCTCGGCGTCACCGAGGCCGGCCCGGCCTTCCAG
>CAZDSL010000316.1:0-3687 GCA_964507655.1 uncultured Mycobacteriaceae bacterium
CGGTCATGATTGCACTGCTCCTCCGTCGATGTTGAGTCCCTGGCCGGTCATGGCGCCGCCCGCGAGGCAGAACCGCACCGCGGCGGCCACCTCGTCGGGGTCGATGAGCCTGCCGATGGGCTGGCGCCTGGCCAGCGCCGCGCGCGCCTCGGCGTCGCTGCGCCCGCTGCGCTCGCCGATCGCGGCCACGGTGCGGGCGGTCATGGGGGTGTCCACGTAGCCGGGGCACACCGCGTTGACGGTGACCCCGGTGCGGGCGAGCTCGGCGGCCGCGGAGCGCACCAGGCCCAGCACCCCGTGCTTGCTCGCCGTGTAGGCGGAGACCATCGGCTCGCCGCGCTTGGAGACCACCGAGCCGATGACGACGATGCGCCCCCAGCCGGCCTCGACCATCGCGGGCACCGCGCGGCGCAGGCACCGGAACGGCGCGGTGAGGTTGAGCGCGATCGCCGCGTCCCACATCGCGTCGTCGGTGTCGGCGAGCGCGGCGCCGCTGCCGGTGCCCGCGGCGGCCACGAGGACGTCGGCGTGGCCCCAGCGCGCCTCGGTGGCGGCGAAGATCCGCTCGACGCCCTCCGCATCGGTGACGTCGGCCGGCACCTGCAGGATCCTCTCGCGCGCGCCCGGCCCGGCGTCGTGGGCGAGCGCCGCCAACGACTCCGCCCCGCGGGCGGCGGCCGTCACGCGGTGGCCGTCGGCGAGCAGCGCGAGCGCCACGGCGCGTCCGATGCCGCGGCCCGCCCCGGTGACGACGCAGACGCGGGGGCCGGCGACGCCCGTCACCGCCCCGTCCATTCGGGCGAGCGCTTGGCGTTGAACGCCGCGTGGAACTCCGCGTGGTCGTGGGTGGTCATCAGCAGCGCCTGGGTCATCGCGTCGAGCTCCATGGCGCTGCCGATGGGCATGTCCAGCTCGCGGGTGATCAGCGACTTGGTCTGCTGATAGGCCAGCGCCGGCCCGTCGGCGAGGCGGCGGGCCAGCGCCGCCACCTCGGTGTCGAGGTCGGCGTCGGGCACCAGCCGGCTGACCAGGCCGTACCGCTCGGCGGTGGTGGAGTTGATCGTGTCGCCCAGCATGAGCAGCTCGGTCGCGCGGCCCGCGCCGACGACGCGGGGCAGCAGGTAGGCCGCGCCCATGTCGCCGCCCGACAGGCCGACCTTGGTGAACAGGAACGCGAAGCGGCCGGACTCGGCGACCACGCGGAAGTCCGAGGCGAGCGCGACCACCGAGCCCGCGCCGGCCGCGATGCCCTGGATGCCCGAGACGATGGGGATGGGGCACTCGCGCATGGCCTTGATGACGTCGCCGGTCATCTTGGTGAACGCCATGAGGTCCTTGGCGTCCATCCGGATCAGCTCGCCGATGATCTCGTTGACGTCGCCGCCCGCGCAGAAGGCCTTGCCCTCGCCGCGGATCACCAGCACCCGGGTGTCGCCCCGGTACGGCAGCTCGTGGAGCAGGTCGCGCAGGTCGGCGTAGCTGTCGAAGGTGAGCGGGTTGTACTTGTCGGGCCGGGTGAACGTGACGGTGGCGACGCCGTCCTCCACACGGAAGCCGAAGTGCTTCCACTCGTCGGTGATGGGCGCGGAGGCGCGGAAGGGGCTGGTCCTGGTCACGGTGTGCTCCTGTCGGTGTGCGGCGGGGTTGCGGGGCCGGCGGGGGTGCGGAGGGGTCAGCGCGCGGCGCGGGTGAGGGATCGGCCGATGATGGTGCGCTGCACCTCCGAGGCGCCCTCGTAGATCCGGGGCGCGCGCACGTCGCGGTAGAGGTGTTCGAGCAGGTGGCCGCGCTGCAGGGCGCGGGCGCCGACGAGCTGCACCGCGGAGTCGACGACGAACTGCGCGGCCTCGGTGGCGTCGAGCTTGGCCATCGCCGAACGGCGGGTGATCTCCGCCGGATCGGCCCCGGCGTCGTAGGCGGAGGCCGCCGAGTAGACCAGCAGCCGGGCGGCCTCGAGGCGCACGGCCATGTCGGCCAGGCGATGCGAGACGGCCTGCTGATCGGCCAGCACCCCGCCGAACGCCTCGCGCCGCACGGTGTGCGCGACGGCCTCGTCCAGCGCGGCCTGCGCCATGCCCAGCGCGAACGCGCCCACGCTCGGCCGGAACAGGTCGAGGGTGCGCATGGCGACGGTGAAGCCGCGGTCGACCTCGCCGAGCACGTCCTGCGGGCCCACGCGCACGCCGTCGAAGACCAGCCGGCCGATGGGGTGCGGCGAGATCATCTCGAGGCTCTCGCCGGACAGGCCGGGGCTGTCGGCCGCGACCACGAAGGCGGTGATGCCGCGGGCGCGGGCGCCCGCGGTGGTGCGGGCGAACACCGAGTACACGTCGGCGTCCGGGGCGTTGGAGATCCAGCACTTCTCGCCGTGCAGGCGCCAGCCGTCGCCGTCGGGCTCGGCGCGCAGCTCCAGGGCGGCGGCATCGGAACCGGCGCCGGGCTCGGAGAGGGCGAAGGCGGCGACGGCCTCGCCGGAGACCACCCGGGGGCGCCAGGTCTCCACCACGTCGTCCGAGCCGAACAGCAGGAACGGGTAGCTGCCGAGCCCCTGCAGCGCGAGGGCCGTCTCGGCCTCGGTGCTCACCGCGGCGAGCGTCTCGCGCAGCAGGCACAGGTCCAGCGCGGCGGCCTTGCGTTCGGCGCCGGCGCCCCCGGAACACCCCCCGCCGAGGAGCCGCTCGAGCAGGCCCGTGGCCCCGAGCGCCTTCACCAGCGGGCGGTGGACGCGGCCGGGGGCGCCCGCGCCCGCCAGGGGGGCCAGATCGTGCGCGGCGATGCCGCGGACCTCCTCGACGAGCCGGCGCTGGTCGTCGGTCAGTGCGAATGGGTTCATTGCTGGTCCTTCCCGTGCCGGGGACGCTCCGGTCCGCGCGCTGTGCCGCCCACCGTATATGTGGACAATGACGAACGTCAACAAAACACGATATGTCTGCCCACCGGGGCTCTGAGGAACAGCCGGGCGGACCGAAGCCCGGGTGGCACTGGGGAGTGCCGGCGGCGCCCTGCGGTGATGCGCAGTATTGACGAGCGTCAGAAAGACGCTATACCGTGGTCGCCACGCACCGAAGGAGGACACCATGCGCATTGCCATCGCCGGCGGCGGACCGGGCGGCCTGTACCTCGCCGCACTCGTCCGGCAGCTCGATCCGCAGCACGAGATCACCGTGTGGGAGCGCAATGCCCCCGACGACACGTTCGGCTTCGGTGTCGTGTTCAGCGACGAAACGCTCGGGGGCATCCGGCACGCCGACGAGCGCATCTACGAGCAGATGGAGCGGCTGTTCGCGCAGTGGGACGACATCGACATCCACTTCCGCGGCACCACGTTCACCTCGGGCGGGCAGGGGTTCGCGGCGATGAGCCGCAAGAAGCTTCTCCAGATCCTGCAGCGCCGCTGCGCCGAGCTCGCCGTCGACGTCCGCTACGAGACCGAGGCCCCGGACGTGACGGAGCTCAGCGCGCGGTACGACCTCGTCATCGCCGCCGACGGCCTCAACTCCGCCGTCCGTCGCCGCTTCGCCGACGACTTCGGCGCCGACCTGGACCGGCGCGATTGCAAATACATGTGGCTGGGCACCGACCGGGTCTTCGAGGCGTTCAAGTTCTACGTGCGCGAGACCCCGCACGGGGTGATGCAGATCCACGGCTACCCGTACGGCACCGACGGCTCCACGTTCATCGTGGAGA
>CAZDSL010000317.1:0-3679 GCA_964507655.1 uncultured Mycobacteriaceae bacterium
GAGCTACGTCATCGGCAAGGCCGTGAACACCGAGGACGAGGACTGGGACTTCTGACCTCCTGACGCCGCCGGCGCGGCCGGTCCCCGGGGCGACCCGTCCTCGCGGGGCCGGCCGCGCCGTCGGATTCGGCGGAGTGGCGGGCCGTGCGCCGCCGCGTCGGCTAGCGTTCGGGCCATGGCCGCACCAGTGCACCGGCGCAACGCGATCCCGCCCGCTCTGGCCAGGTCGTGGCTGCTGGTGCCGGCGAACCGCGCCGAGGCGATGACGGCCGCGGAGGAGTCGGCGGCCGACGTCGTCGTCTACGACCTCGAGGACGGCACGCCCGAGCGCGACAAGGACTCCGCGCGCCAGGAGGTCGCCCGGCGGCTGCGGTCGCG
This sequence comes from uncultured Mycobacteriaceae bacterium, assembly GCA_964507655.1. Taxonomy (GTDB): domain Bacteria; phylum Actinomycetota; class Actinomycetes; order Mycobacteriales; family Mycobacteriaceae; genus Tomitella. The sequence continues at coordinate 379 of CAZDSL010000317.1, forward strand.
TTCCGGGTGGGTGCGGATCAACGCTGTCACCACGGCGCAGTGGCGGGCCGACCTCGACGCGCTGCGCGGGCTGCCCGGGCTCGCGGGCGTCATGCTGGCCGAGAGCACCACGCCGCACGACGTCGACCGCACCGCTGCGCTGGCGGGCCCCGGAGTGCCCATCGTGGCGCTCATCGAGTCGGCGGCCGGGCTCGCGGCCGCGGAGGAGATCGCGGCGGTCGCGTCGGTGACACGGCTCGCCTTCGGGCTCAACGATTTCCGCCGCGACACCGGAATCGGTGGGAGCGCGCTGGCGCTGGCGCACGTGCGCTCGCGGCTGGTGCTGGCCGGCCACCTGGGCGGGTGCGCCCCGCCGATCGACGGGCCCACCATGGACACCGGGCCCGACGCGCTCGGCGCGGACACCGCCCTCACCGCCGAGATGGGGATGACGGGCAAGCTGCTGCTGCGGCCCGCCCAGGCCGCGACGATCAACGCGCGGCTGAGCCCCGGCGCCGACGAGATCGCGCACGCCCAGGACCTCATCGCGCGGGTGGGCGAGGACGGCAGCCGGATCGCCGACGGCAGCGACCTTCCCCGCCTGGCGCGCGCGAAGGAGCTGCTCGAACACGCCCGCGAGCTGGGGCTCACGCGCGACGACCGCTGACGGCACCCGGCCCCGCCCCACCGGCGCGCGCACGCCGACACCGGCTCCCCGGCACCCGCCATCCGGCACCCGCTCAGCGGGAGGCCGGCGCCCGCGGGGCGCGCTCCCGCCCCGGATGGGCGATCATGGCGGTGGAATCGATTCTCCGGGAAGGGAGTGGCGCATGCCGCAGGTGCAGGTGGTGGCGATGATGGAGGCCAAGAAGGGCGCGGAGGAGGACGTGCGGCGCGTGCTCGCCGAGCTCGCCGGCAAAAGCCGGGCGGAAAGCGGGTGCGTGGCCTACGAGGTGTTCGACTCGACGGCGGCGGAGGGGACGTTCATCACCATCGAGACGTGGTCGGACGCGGAGGCGCTCGACGCCCACATGCGCGGCCTGAACCTCAAGTTCGCGGCCTCGGCCCTGCGTGAGCACCTGGCCGGCGCGCCCGCCCTGCACCCGCTCCGCCCCATCGAGGCGTGACGGTCAGAAGGTGACGTCCAGAGGCGCGATCGGCTGCCCCGAGTAGGGCAGCAGCACGTCGGGCTGCCCCAGCGGGAACGCGAAGGTGCCCGTGACGCCGTCCGCCGCGTCGCGCTCGGCGTCCGCCGGCAGGTCGAGTCGCGCCAGGCGCACCCGCTGCATCGAGTCGGTGCCGACCATGTCGCCGGTGGACGTCTCGGCGGAGAGCCACGTGCCGTCCTCGGTGAACTCGATCCACGGGTCCGCCAGCGCGATCTCGAGCAGGTGGAACTTGGTCGAGAGCACCACGGTGCCCTGGTAGCGGGCGGTGCCGAGCCCGGTGGCGGGGTCGATGTCGTCGCCCGCGCTGCGGAAGGTCCAGCGGCCGTCGCCGAGCACCGACGCCCCGTCGCTGCCGCCCGCGGCACCCGCGAGCGGGCCCTTCACCGTGTCGGTGAAGCCGGGGGCGAAGCCCCACACCAGGTCCTGCGGCGGGGCGACGGGCGTGTTCGGCCCGGGCGACGGGTCGTAGGCGACGGGGACGAACAGCTCTTCGGCGGCGTTGACGGCGTCGGCCGCGGCGTAGGTGTAGATGCCGTAGCGGGCGCCGTCGGGGGTGGAGGAGGGCGCCGTGACGGTGATGTGCGCGGTGAACGTGCCGTCGGGGGCCATCTCCACCCACTGCTGGCGGATCGTGCGGCGCAGGTTGAACGGGGCGTCGGGCACCTCGCCCAGGGCCTCCTGCGACATCACCCACGCGGTGGCCGAGCGCACCTGCCCGGCGCGCGAGTCGGCGGGGGCGCCCTGCGACGGGCGCCACTCGGGGGCGAAGGCGCCGAATGCGACGAACACGCCGTGCGGGGTGCCGGGCAGCACCGGCAGGGGCAGGCCGTCGGTGTTGGCCTCCGGATCGAAGCCGTGCCCGCGGACGACGATCGTGTCGCCGGAGTGCACCGGGGTGTCGCCGAGCGGCGTGGTGCCGTCGGCGGCGAACACCTCGATGCCCGGCTGCTCGACGGCCCGCTGCCCGCCGTCGGCGGTGGAGCCCGCCGCGGCCGGCAGTGCGGGGGCGGCGGAGGCGACGGCCGGGATCAGTAGCGGGGCGGCCACGACGAGCCCGGCGAGCGCGCCGGCCAGCGGGCGCCGCCGAAGGAGGGAAGACGGTGCGTTCTTCTGCATGCGAGCATCATTGCACCGCCCGCATGGGTAAGGTAAGCCACCCCTAATAAATACGGAGCGTCAGCCGTAGCGGTTGAGGGAATCGCGCAGGTCATCGAGGATCCCCCGGGCCGCGACGAGGCCGCGGCCGCGGAACCAGACGCCGTCGTCGACGGTGAAGGTGCGGTTCTCGGTGACGGCCAGCCCCTGCCAGGCGTCCGAGTCCATCAGCCGCGTGCCGCGCTGCTCGGCGGGGGTCGCGCCGCCGGCGTCCGCATCGCCGGCGTCCTTGCCCGCGAATCCGATGTAGAGGACGTCGCCCTCGAGGGGGGAGAGGTCTGCGGGATCCACCTGCCGGGTCTCCGGCGAGCCGTACCGCTGCGCGGGCGGGCGCGGCACGCCCGTGTCGGCCAGCACCTGCCCGGCGAACGAGGACGGGCCCGCCGTCTCGATGCCGTCGTCGGTGATGCGGGCGACCGACGCCTGCGTCTGGCCGGCGGCGATGTCGTGGCCGGTGGTGGCGGCGGCGGTGCGGAACTGTGCGACGAGCGCGCGGGCGGAGGACGTGCGTCCCACCGCCGCGGCCGTCGCATCGACGGTGCCGGTCCACGCGCCGGCGGTGGGCACGGCGGCCGTGCGCGCGCCGGTGCCCGCGAGCGTCGCCGTCTGCGCGGAGTAGGCGTCGTCGATGAGGATCAGGTCGGGGCGCGCCCGGGACACCGCCGCGACGTCGACGCGGTCGGCGGGCCCGGCCGACCCGGCCGATCCCGCCCACGCCCCCAGGTAGCGCAGCGGCGCCGCGCCCGCCGGGGACGCCACCGCCACGACCCGGCCCTGCAGCCCCAGCGCGCAGAGGGTGTCGAGCGCGCCGGTGCCGACGGCGACGATGCGGTGCGCGTCGAGCGCGGGGGCGGCGCCCGGATCGAGCGGCGCCGCCGGGCCGCAGGCGGTGGCGGGGGAGCGTTCGACGCCCAGCACCGGGGAGCCGGCGATGCGGGTGGTGCTGCGGGCGACGCCGTCGCTGCCCACGGCCGGCGCGTCCACCGAGGCGCAGCCCG
>CAZDSL010000318.1:0-3659 GCA_964507655.1 uncultured Mycobacteriaceae bacterium
CGTGGGCCGGCTGCTGCGCAGCACGGGCGACCGCGGCGTGGTGGCCGTGCTCGATCCGCGCCTGGCCACCGCCCGCTACGGGGGCTACCTGCGCGCGTCGCTGCCCCCGTTCTGGGAGACCACCGACCCGGCCGTGGCACGCGCGGCGCTCGAGCGGCTGCGCGGCTAACGCAGGCCGTCGGCCTCCGCGATCACCGTCATCGACCCCGGGGCCACCTCGGTGAACCCGGCGTCGCGCACGGCCACCGCCTCCCCGGCGCGCACCCGCGCGCACAGCCGCTCCCACTCGGCGGCGCCGGCGTCGCGCACGCTGCAGGCGAAGTCGCGGCGGGCCCACTTGCCGGCCTGCTCGAAGGTCATGGCGCCCGCGAGGATCATCGCGGCGTGCCCCACCTGCGCGGCCGCCTTGCCGGTGGTCATGCCCAGCGAGGCGTCGATCCAGATCACCGGCAGCCCCGGCTCGGGCGCGCCGGGCGCGTCGTCGGGCAGGTCGGTGCCGCTGATCTGCAGCTTGCGCACCCGCGGGTCGATCGCGCCCACCCGGCCCGGCACGAACGCCCGCGCCTCGGCGCCGTGGGCCTCCACCGTCACGCCCGGCACCTCCTGGGCCTCCGCCCATTGCTTGCCGCGGGCACGTCGCGACACCTTGCGGATGCGCGCATCCACCCACGCGCGCAGCGCCGGCTCCCACTCGCCGCCGGGCCCGCACCGCTCGTCCAGGCACAGCGCCACCGAGGCCGACGCCGCGGCGGCGAGCACGGCGCTGCGGGCGGGCGGGTCGTTCTTCTCGATGTGCAGCACCAGCTGCATGGCGAGCACGTCGGCGGGGTCGGCCGGGTCGGGCCGCGAACCGTAGCCGCGCGCGAGCACCCCGTGCCGCGCCTCGAAGGTGTTGGTCACCACCGCCGGTTGCGGCCGGCGCGGGGGACGCCGGGGCCCGCGCAGCCACCGCAGGGCACGGCCCAGCGCGTCCAGGACCTCGTCAGCCGCACCCACGGGTCAGTCCTCGATGGGGACGCGGCGCACCAGCCCGTCCACCGCGTCCGCCGCCTCGACCTCGTCGCGCGTGACCCCCAGGATGAACAGCACGGCGTCGAGGAACGGGTAATTGAGCGCGGCATCGGCCACCTCGCGCAGCGCGGGCTTGCCATTGAACGCGATGCCCAGCCCGGCGGTGGTGAGCATGTCGATGTCGTTGGCGCCGTCGCCCACCGCCACCGTCTGCTCCAGCGTCACGCCCGCCTCCTCGGCGAAGCGGCGCAGCGAGACGGCCTTCTCGGCCCGGTCCACCACGGTGCCCACCACGCGGCCCGTGAGCGCGCCGTCGACGATCTCGAGCTCGTTGGCCCGCATGAAGTCGAGGTCGAGATCGTCCGCCAGGCCCGAAATGACCTGGGTGAACCCGCCCGAGACGACGCCGCAGCGGTAGCCGATGCGTTTGAGGGTGCGGATGGTGGTGCGGGCCCCGGGCGTGAGCTCGATCGCGGCGCCCACCTCCTGCACCACCGAGGCCGGCAGGCCCGCGAGCACCGCGACGCGCCGGTGCAGCGACTCGGCGAAGTCGATCTCGCCGCGCATGGCCGACTCGGTGACCGCCCGCACCTCCGCCTCCTTGCCGGCGTGGGCGGCGAGCATCTCGATCACCTCGCCCTGGATGAGCGTGGAGTCGACGTCGAAGACGATGAGGCGCTTGGAGCGGCGGGCCAGGCCGCCGCGGTCGACGGCGACGTCCACGTCCTCGCCCGAGGCGGCCTCGGCGATGGCGGCGCGCAGGGCCGTGTCTTCACGCACGGTGCGGCCGGGCGTGGACACCTGCAGCTCGAGGCCGGTGAGCGGGTAGTCGGCCACGCCGCGGATGGTGTCGATGTTGGCGCCGCAGCCGGCGATGGCGCGGGCGATCGCCTGGAACGCGCCGGCGCCCACCGGCCGGCCCAGCACCACCACCGCGTGCGTCGACACCTCGTGCCCGTGGGCCGGGTCGACGCCGAGCTCGGTGTGCACGTGCATGCCGATGCGCGCCGCCACCGCCTGCAGTTCGCCCTGCAGCGGCGCGGGGTCGGCCGGGGCGGACACGACCACGCCCAGCGTCAGCCGGCCCCGGATCACCACCTGCTCGACGTCGAGGAGGCTCACCCCGTGGGCCGAGAGCACGGAGAACACCGCGGAGGAGACGCCGGGCCTGTCGGGGCCGGTCACCGTGACGAGCAGTGTGGTATCGGTTTCGGTCACCGACCGGGTCCTCCTTACGGGACATGCGCGCCGCGCGGCGCCGGCACCTCGGACAATCTCACCCGCGGTCAATCTCACCACGCCCCGGCGCGCCGCGCGACGCGGCCCCCGCGCGGGCGCGATCCCGGACACAGGAGGGCCCCTCCCGCATCGCGGGAGGGGCCCTCCGTCACACTGCCTGGCGCGAGGAGCGGATCACTTGTCGCGTTCCAGGGTGGCGGTGCCGCCGCCCTGGCCCGCACCGACGAGCTCGGACTTGTCGTCGTGGTGCGGCATGCCCACGTGCGCCTCGTCGCGCATGCGCTGGACCATGTGCGGGTAGTGCAGCTCGAACGCGGGGCGCTCGGAGCGGATGCGCGGCAGCTCGGTGAAGTTGTGCCGCGGCGGCGGGCAGGACGTGGCCCACTCGAGCGAGTTGCCGTAGCCCCACGGGTCGTCCACCGTGACGACCTCGCCGTACCGGTAGCTCTTGAACACGTTCCACAGGAACGGCAGCGTCGAGGCGCCGAGCACGAACGCGAAGATCGTCGAGACGGTGTTCAGCGTCGTGAACCCGTCCGTCGGCAGATAGTCGACATACCGGCGCGGCATGCCGGCGTTGCCCAGGTAGTGCTGCACCAGGAACGTGCCGTGGAAGCCGACGAACGTCGCCCAGAAGTGCCACTTGCCCAGCCGCTCGTCGAGCATGCGCCCGGTCATCTTGGGGAACCAGAAGTAGATGCCCGCATAGGTGGCGAACACGATCGTGCCGAACAGCACGTAGTGGAAGTGCGCGACGACGAAGTACGTGTCGGTGACGTGGAAGTCCAGCGGCGGGCTGGCCAGGATCACGCCGGTCAGGCCGCCGAACAGGAACGTGATGATGAACCCGACCGAGAACAGCATGGGTGTCTCGAATGTCAGCTGCCCGCGCCACATCGTGCCGATCCAGTTGAAGAACTTGATGCCCGTGGGCACGGCGATCATGAAGCTCAGCAGCGAGAAGAACGGCAGCAGCACCGAGCCGGTGGCGAACATGTGGTGCGCCCACACGGCCATCGACAGGCCGCCGATGGAGATCGTGGCGTAGATCAGGCCGACGTAGCCGAACACCGGCTTGCGCGAGAACACCGGGAAGATCTCCGAGACGATGCCGAAGAACGGCAGTGCCACGACGTAGACCTCCGGGTGACCGAAGAACCAGAACAAGTGCTGGTAGAGGATGGCTCCGCCGTTGGCCGGGTTGTAGATGTTGGCGTCGAAGTGCCGGTCGATGATCAGGCCCAGCAGCGCCGCGGCGAGCAGGGGGAAGATCAGCAGCACCAGGATCGAGGTCACGAGGATGTTCCACGTGAAGATCGGCATGCGGAACATCGTCATGCCGGGGGCGCGCAGGGTGACCACCGTGGTGATCATGTTGACGCCGCCGAGGATGGTGCCCAGGCCGGAGA
>CAZDSL010000319.1:0-3643 GCA_964507655.1 uncultured Mycobacteriaceae bacterium
CGCGGGCCGCATGCGCGCCGTCGGCACCGTCGACGAGCTGCGCGGACGCGGCGACGCCCAGCTGGTCGTCCACGCCCCCGCCGCGCCGCCCGGCTGGGCCGACGGGGTGCCGGGCGCCGACGTCGTCGGGCAGTCGGACGGGCGCACCGTGCTGGCCCTCGCCCCGGGCGCCGACGACCAGGCCGTGCTCGCCGCCGCGCTGGCCACCGGGCCCGTGCACGAGTTCACCGTGCGCCGCCCGTCCCTGACCGAACTGTTCCGAGAGGTCGTGGCCGCATGAGCGCCCCCGCATCCCGCGCCGCCTCCCCCGCCCGCGCCGTGACGCTGGTGGCCCGGCGCGAGTTCACCACGCAGATCCGCAAGAAGAGCTTCCTGATCAGCAACGCGATCATCCTCGTCGCGATCGTCGCGGGCATCGTGCTGTACTCGGTGTTCTCCGGCGGCGGCGACGGCAAGACGGCGACGGTGGGCATCGTCGGCGACCAGACGCTGACCCAGCCGCTGCAGGACACCGGCTCGGCGCTCGACCTCACCATCACCGTGCGCCCCGAGCCCGACGCCGACGCCGCCCGCGCCGCCGTGCGCAGCGGCGACCTCGATGCGGCCCTGCTGCCCGGGCCCGACGGCGCCGTCACCGCCGTGGTCGACGATGAGCTGGGCACCGACCTGCACACCGCCGTCAGCGCCGCCGCGGCCACGTCGGCCCGCAACGCCGCGCTCGCCGCGCAGGGGGTCGACCCGGCCGCCGTCGACGCCGCCGCCGCGCACGCCACCGTCACCGTCGACGCGCTCAATCCGCCCGATCCGCAGAAGAACCAGCGCATCGCCCTGTCGATCGCGGCCGTGGCGCTGCTGTACATGCAGATCCTCACCTTCGGCATCACGGTGGCGATGGGCGTGGTCGAAGAGAAGTCGAGCCGCGTGGTCGAGCTGCTGCTGTCGACGGTGCGGCCGCTGCAACTGCTGTGGGGCAAGGTGCTGGGCATCGGCGCGGTGGGGCTGGTGCAGCTCACCGCGTACGGCGTGGCGGGGCTCGCGGCGGGGCTGGGCACGGGGGTGCTCACCGTGACGGGCACGGCCGTGGCGACGTTCCTGGCGACGCTGGGCTGGTTCGTGCTGGGGTACGCGCTGTTCGCGGTGCTGTATGCGGCGGCGGGGTCGATGGTGTCGCGGCAGGAGGACGTCAACTCCACGTCGATGCCGCTGATGGTGCTCATCGTGGCGATGTTCATCGTGGCGTTCTCCACCGTCGACAACCCCGACAGCACCGCCGGCACCGTGCTGAGCTGGATACCGCCGTTCTCCGCGATCCTCATGCCGCTGCGCATCGCCGCCGGGGTGGCCGGGCCGGGGCAGATCGTGGGCACGGTGGCGATCATGCTGGCGGTGACGGCGGCGCTGTCGGTGGTGGCGGCGCGGATCTATCAGCGCTCGATCCTGCGCATCGGCAAGACGGTGAGCTGGCGGGAGGCGATGGGGCGGTAGGGGGCGGGGGGCGCTGGGGCCGCTGGGGGCGGGCGGCGGACCCCCCGATCCGAGCACCGGCTGTGCGCAACCAGCCCCCTCCCTGGCGATCCGAGCACCGGCTGTGCACGCCGAGCGCCGGTTCGCAAGGGCCCGGCGGGATCCGGTGCTCGGATCGGCCGGGCGGCGCCAGCACCCCTCATCCGGGCGGCGGACCCCCCGATCCGAGCACCGGCTGTGCGCAACCAGCCCCCTCCCTGGCGATCCGAGCACCGGCTATGCACCCCGAGCGCCGGTTCGCAAGGGCGCGGCGGGATCCAGTGCTCGGATCGGCGGCGGGGCGGCTGCGGACGCGTCAGGCCGTGTCGCTCAGCCGGCCGCCGTAGCGTTTACGCACCGCTTCGCCCGACGTGCCGACCATCGCGCCGATCGCCGACCATGAGACCCCCTCGCTCCTGGCCGCGCGCACCGCATCGGTCAACCGGCGCTCACCCGCCGCGCACCGCTCCACGGCGGCGCGGATCTCTCGGAGCACCGCGGCGTCGCGACCGGCCGGTTCGTGATCCTCGAACCGGCGGCGCAGCTCATCGGCGTGGCGCAGCACCTCGTCGAGACTGCGGGGCATCGTCATCACCTCAGGAATCGTCTGCGGGCGGGCATCGCGTGGACGACGACCGGGCCCGATGCCGAGTCGACCACCCCGATCTCCAACAAGCGGGCCGATCGTGCGGGGCCGACGATCATGAGCAGGCCGTCACCGAGGTTCTCGAACCGCATCGGATGGTTGAACGCGTGGACTATGTCGCGGTCGTCGATGCCGTGTCGACGTGCACTGTCGATGATCGTCGGCCCTGTGTTCACAGGCTATCCCCACATTCGTGGCGTGACAACATAAGTTGCAGCATCCCCCGATCCGAGCACCGGCTACGCACCCCGAGCGCCGGTTCGCAAGGGCCCGGCGGGAAACGGCGCTCGGATCGGCAGCTCGGATCGGCAGCGGATCGGCGGCGCCAGCCCCAAACCCCACCCCACCCCGGATCAGTCGGCGTACGCCCTGCGCCGGCCCGGGCGGTAGGCGTCGTCGGCGCGCGGCGGGTCGATGCGCGGCGCGGGAATCTGGACGGCGATCTCGTAGGCGTCGTCGAACAGCTCGCGCAGCCGGCCGGGTACGCACAGGTCGGCCCACTCCCACCGGAACACGACCAGTCCGCGCCGCCACAGCTTGTTCTCACGCTTCTTCTCCAGCATGACGATCTGCTCGGTGCTCATGGTGCGGGTGTACTCCGGATTGCGGCCGACGTATTTGAGCCGCCCGTCGAACTCGCCGACGATCCCCAGCTCCGGGAAGTAGAAGTCGACCCGCCCCAGGAACGCCCCGCCGGCCCGAATCACGCGCTGCAGCTCGGGCACCGGCATCCCGAGGGCGGCCATCTGCATCCTGCTCCACGTTTCGCCGGGGCTCTCGCTGCGCGGGTCGAGGAGCCGGAGGGCGTCCCGGGCCAGGCGGGCGCCGGTGGTGCCGCACACGCCCTCGAGCGCCTGGTGCAGCTCGCCCATGGTGGTCTTGGCGCGGTTGAGGGCGCTGTCGCCGATCGCCACCGCGCGCGTGAGGTCTGCCGTGCGCGCCACGTCCACCACCGTCCGCGCCGCGCTGGTGAGCACGATGCCGCCGCGCGTGACGGTGTCGCCCGGGCCGAGCGGACCCATGTGCAGGTGACGCCGCGTGCTGGTGTGGCCGCCTTCGTTGCCGGGGCGGGTCATGTGCACGCGGCGCAGGTCGACGTCCCACAGCGCCATCCCGTGCAGCGCCGCCGCCGACGCGTGGCTGACCGCCGCCGGCACCGTCAGCGAACGCACCGCGGCGTGGACGGCCGCGACGTGCTGCTCGCGGCGGGTGCTGTCCGGGTCCGGCACCGCGTACACCCCCGGCCGGACGCGGAGCAGATCGCCACGCTTGCACCGCTTCTGCAGCTCGCGGTCGGTGATCCCCATGTGGTGTGCGGTGGCCCTGTCGATGATCTCAATCCTCCCCATGCGGCCATGGTGCACGGGCGCTCCGACCGATCACGGCTCCGAAGGCCCTCCGCGGGCGGCCTCTGTGGAAAACTTTCGGCCTGTGCATAACCGGCTGACGGGGCCGGCCGGCAGGCCCGCCACCCCCGATCCGAGCACCGGCTGT
>CAZDSL010000320.1:0-2384 GCA_964507655.1 uncultured Mycobacteriaceae bacterium
AGTCGACGGCGTGCGCGCGCCCGGCCGGCGCCCGCTCCGCGAGCACCGCGGCCAGCGCGCGGAAGTCGTCGTGGCGCCCGCTCGACTTGCGGTAGACGAGCCCCACAGTGCGGCCGGGGGCCGGGGACGCGAACCGCGCCGTGGCCATGCCGCCGCGCGCCGTCTCCGCGGGCACCGCCGACTCCGGCACGAGCGTCACCCCGAGCCCGCCCGCCACGCACTGCACCACTGTGGCGAGCGAGGTGGCGCGCGTGTCGCCGAGCGCCGGCGTGGCGCCCACGAGGCGGCACAGGTCCAGCGTCTGATCGCGCAGGCAGTGCCCCTCGTCGAGGAGCAGCAGCGGCAGCTCGTCGAGCACGTCGGCCGCCAGGTCGTCGCGCCCCGCCAGCGGGTGCCCCTCGGGCACCACCAGCACGAAGTCCTCGTCGAACAGCGGGATCTCCACCAGCCCCGCACCGCCGGACGGCAGCGCGATCACGGCCACGTCCAGCGCCCCGCCGCGCAGCGACTCGAGCAGCCGCTCGGTCTGGTCCTCGACGAGGTGCGGGTGCAGGTCGGGGTACGCCGCGCCCAGCGCGGGCAGCGCCGCGGGCAGCAGATACGGCGCGACGGTGGGGATCATCCCGATGCGCAGGCCGCCCACCATGCCCGCCCCGACACCGGCCGCGGCGCTGACGAAGCCGTCCACCGCCTCGAGCGCCGCGAGCGCCTTGCCCAGCAGCGCGCGGCCCGCCTCGGTCACCAGCACCTTGCGGGTGCTGCGTTCGATGAGCACCACGCCCAGCCCCTGCTCGAGCGACGCCAGCGCCTGCGACAGCGTCGGCTGGCTCACGCCCAATCGCTGTGCGGCCGTGCCGAAATGCCGGTATTCGGCCACCGCGACGAACGCCCGGAGCTGCGCCACCGTGGGCCGATAAGATTCATCGATCACAGCAATGAGTGTACAGCAACCTAGAGGCTTTACCTTTTCACCAAAGTGGTGCATAGTGGTGACGGGAGTACGGAGCAGGTCGGACGACCAAGCCGGAATTGCGACGTGGATCACACCGCATGCGGCATGGCCGCTCCCGCGCTCCGCGCCCTCTGCCGGCGTGCGGCACGCCGGCACGGCACCACGGCGGTCACCACCGCCGCGACACGACGACAAAGGAGTTTTCCCAGTGGCTCTCCTCACCATCGGTGACCAGTTCCCCTCCTACAGCCTCACCGCGCTCATCGGTGGCGATCTGTCCCAGGTCGACGCGCAGCAGCCGGAGGACTACTTCACCACCATCACCAGCGACGATCACGCCGGCAAGTGGCGCGTGATCTTCTTCTGGCCCAAGGACTTCACCTTCGTGTGCCCCACCGAGATCGCCGCCTTCGGCAAGCTCAACGAGGAGTTCGCCGACCGTGACGCGCAGGTGCTCGGCGCCTCCGTCGACAACGAGTTCGTGCACTTCCAGTGGCGCGCCCAGCACGAGGACCTCAAGACCCTCCCCTTCCCCATGCTCTCGGACCTCAAGCGTGAGCTGGTCGAGGCGACGGGCGTCCTCAACGCCGACGGCGTGGCCGACCGCGCCACCTTCATCGTCGACCCGAACAACGAGATCCAGTTCGTCTCCGTGACGGCCGGCTCCGTGGGCCGCAACGTCGACGAGGTGCTGCGCGTGCTCGACGCCCTGCAGTCGGACGAGCTGTGCGCCTGCAACTGGAAGAAGGGCGATCCGACGATCGACGCCGCCGAGCTGGTCAAGGAAGCTCTCTGATGAGCATCGAGAACCTCAAGGGCTCGCTGCCCGAGTACGCCAAGGACCTCAAGCTCAATCTCAGCTCGCTGTCGCGCTCCACGGAGCTCGGCGAGCAGCAGCTGTGGGGCACCATGCTGGCGGCGGCCGCCGCCACCAAGTCGGCGACGGTGCTCTCCGAGATCTCCGACGAGGCGCGCGAGCACCTCTCGGACACGGCCTACGACGCCGCGCTCGGTGCCGCCACGATCATGGGCATGAACAACGTCGCCTACCGCGCCCGCTCGTTCCTGGGCGGCGACTACGCCCAGGTCAAGATGGGTCTGCGGATGAACATCATCGGCAACCCCGGCGTCGACAAGGCCGACTTCGAGCTGTGGGCGCTGGCGGTGTCCACGATCAACGGCTGCCACGACTGCACCGCGGCGCACGACGCCACCGTCCGCAAGGAGGGGCTGACCAAGGAGCAGGTCTGGGAGGCCGTCAAGGTCGCCGCGACCATGGCCGGCGTCGCCCAGGCGGTGGAGATCGAGGCCGCCAAGTAGTGCTCCTGCGCGCCGCGACCGCGGCGCGTGGATGACCGGCGCGGGGGGGCGGGGCCCCCCGCCCGGCGGCGGCCCGGCCCCGCGCCCCCCGCACACAGCCGCCGCCCACACC
>CAZDSL010000320.1:2394-3637 GCA_964507655.1 uncultured Mycobacteriaceae bacterium
CGGGGGGGCGCCCCCCCCCCCCGCCGCGTCAGACCACCTCCACCGCGATCTCGTCGCCCAGCGTCACGCCGGGCACCAGCGGCAGCCGGTCGCCGCTCCAGAACCGGCCCGGGTCGTACCACCCCGCATCCCTGCCGGGGCGCAGCAGGCCCATCTCCTCGTACGTTGCGGCCACCACCTCGGCGCAGTAGGCGCTCTCCAGGTCGGCCCGCGAGCGGCCGCCCCGGCGTCGCGGCAGCCTGCCGCGCAGCCAGCGGCCCGCGAGCCGCGCCGTCGAGGGGAAGGGCGTGCCGACGAGCCGGGCGATGGCGCGCAGCAGCGCGTCCTCCTGCTCGGCGGTGACCTCCACCCCGATCTGCCGCAGCCACGCGCGCTGCCCGTACCGGCGCGACCACACCGTGACGGCATCGTGCAGGTCGTGCAGCTGCACGCCGCGATGGTGGCCGCCGGTCCACAGGTCGGGCAGCGACCGGCCCATCTCCGCGTGCCACATCAGCGGCGGCAGGTCGTCGAGCACCACAGCCATCCCCACGTGGTTGACCGGGCTGTTGGTGAGCGTGCGGATGGCCCTGTCTGCGCCGGACGTGCCGCGGAAGATCCAGATGTCGCCGGTGCGCGCCGCACGCACGGCCGCGTCGAGGGGGATCACGGCGGGCCGGTCCGGCCGCCCGGTGCGGGTCATAGCCGGATCCTGCCACGCCCGGCGGCCCGGGGGCGCCCCGCCGCGCGCGCCACGCGGCACAATCGACGGGACGGGGCCCGGGCCCCACGGAAGGCGGTGCTCATGCGCAGATCCACGGTGCCCATACGCAGATCCACGGTGCCCATGCGCAGATCCACGGTGCTCAAGGCCCTGGGGGCGGCCGGCGCGGCGGGCGTGGTCGCCACCGGCGTGCTGGTGGCACGGTCCGAGCGGGCCCGGCGGGCCTACACCGCCGACGAGGTCCGCGAACGCCTGCACGAGCGGCACGCCCTGGCGGTGGCCGCCGACGCCGCGCGCCCCGGCATCCCGGTCGAGCCGTGGGACACCTCGCTGCGCGCGCGGGCACGCCGCGCCCTCCGGCTGCGGCGCCGGCACAGTCCCGGTGCCGCATAGCGCCGGGACGGCCGTGGCGGGGGCGCGCCCGGCGACCCGATAACCTGGAGCGGAGATGTCCGAGCCCCAGCCCCCCACCTCCCCCCGCTCCCCCGCGAACCGCGAGGATGCCGCCGCGCCCGGCTCCGACGGCCGGGCGCCTCACCC
>CAZDSL010000321.1:0-388 GCA_964507655.1 uncultured Mycobacteriaceae bacterium
GCTGCGGGGGGCGCGCCGCGTGGGGGGCGGGCCGGCGCCGGCCGCGGGGCGGCCGGTGCCGGCCCTCCCCGCCGCCGACGCGGGCGACACCCGGCGCCGGCTCACCGAACTGCGCCGCGAGCTCAATGCGCTCGTGGCGCTGAACCACCACCGCACCGGGCGCCCGCACGGCGTCATCCACGGGGAGCTGCGGCGCATCTGCGGCGGCCCGCCCACCGCGCTCGCGTCGGCCGAGCAGCTCGAGGCGCGCATCGCGCACCTGCGCAGCCACTGACCGGGCGGCCCGCGCACAGCACACGGCCGGGGGGGGGGGCGGGGCGGGGGGCGCCCGCCCGGGGGGGGGGGGGGGGGGGGGGGGGCGCGCCCCCCCCGGCGCGGGGCCCGCGGG
>CAZDSL010000321.1:398-3636 GCA_964507655.1 uncultured Mycobacteriaceae bacterium
CACCGTGCAGGTGCCGCCCCGGCCGTGGGTCGTCAGTGCGTGGCCGCGCCCGCGGCCACGCCGGTGTGCCCCGTCAGGCCTCCACCGGCTGCGCGTCGATGCTGGCGCCCTGCTCGCGCAGGCGCGCCTCGTGCTCGTGCCCGTGGTGGCTGCAGAAGAGCAGCTCGCCGCCCGAGGGGAGCGTCACACGCATCCGGGCAGCCGCGCCGCAACGGTCGCAACGGTCGGCGGCGGTCAGCGGGGTGCTGATCAACGTGCCTGTCATGACTCCTCCGTCCTCGACACCCGGCGGGTGCGTCTCAGCGGGTTCCCGACGCTCCCCGGGGGAAGCGGCCGGAACGATCCGGTGCTGCGGTCACGAACGCTGACGCGGAAGCGTGCCCGCGCGAATCGTGTCCGTTCACTCTGCCAGACGCTCGGCGGCCGCGTGTTGTTCCCGCGCGGCGCGGCGTGTGACCGAGCCCATCCGCGGCGGCCGCTCACCTGGGCGGAACGCGCAGTTCAGGCGCCCGGGGCGGCCGATTGCGCCCTGAGCGAAACACCCGGGGGCCGCGGCATCGCGGGCCCCGGCGGGGCGTTGCACCAGCAGGGTGCGGGGCAGTCCGCGGGCGGCTCTGGCGCATCCCGCGGGCACGCGGGGGCCCGCATCCGGGCCCCGCGCACTGAGTTAGGGTGAGCCGATGAACGTTGAAGTGACGCCACTGCCGGGGATCGGGGTCCGCAAGGACTTCGAGGTCTCGGCGCGGCGGAGGATCGGCGTGGTCGCGCACCGCGAGGGCGGCCTCGACCTCATCCTGTCGCGGTCGGACGACCCCGACGCCTGCATGGCGTCGATCCCGCTCACGGTGGAGGAGGCGGCGACGCTGAGCAACCTGCTCGGCGCGCCGCAGCTGGTGGAGCAGCTGCGCGACGAGCACCGGGACCTGCCCGGCGTCACCACGCGCCAGCTGTCCGTCAGCGAGAACTCCCCGTACGACGGCCGCGAGATGGGCGACACGCAGATCCGCACGCGCACCGGGGCGTCCATCGTCGCGGTGATGCGCGCGGGCCAGGTGTACCCGTCTCCGCGCCCGGATTTCATCCTCGGCGCCGGAGACCTGCTCATCGTCGTCGGCACCGCGGAAGGCGTGGAGGCGGCGGCCAAGATCCTCCAGCGAGGCTGACCCCGTGGACACCGCCACGCTCAGCCTGCTGGAGCTGGGCGGTGTGTTCTTCGCGCTCGGTGTGCTCGGGCGCTTCGCGAGCCGCATCGGGCTCTCGCCGATCCCCCTGTACCTGCTCGGCGGCCTCGCCTTCGGCAACGGCGGCCTGATCTCGCTGGGCGACATAGGCGAGTTCAGCGAGCTCGCCGCCGACATCGGCGTGGTGCTGCTGTTGCTGCTGCTCGGCCTGGAGTACTCGGCGGCCGAGCTGATGACGGGCCTGCGCCGCTCGTGGTTCGGCGGCGTGCTCGACCTGGTCCTCAACGCCGCGCCCGGCGCGGGCCTCGCCCTGCTCATGGGCTGGGGGCCGGTGGGGGCGCTGGTGATGGCGGGCGTCACGTACAGCTCGTCCACCGGCATCATCGCCAAGCTGCTGCTCGACCTCGGCCGCTACGGCAACCGCGAGACGCCGGTGGTGCTCTCGATCCTCGTGTTCGAGGACCTGGCGATGGCCGTGTACCTGCCCATCCTCACGGCGGTGATCGGCGGGGTGAGCATCTTCGGCGGCTTCGAGGCCGTGGGGATCGCGCTCATCGCCGTGAGCGTGGTCATGGTGGTGGCGCTCCGGTACGGCCGCTTCGTGTCCGCCATCGTGGCCAGCCCCGACAAAGAGACCTTCCTGCTCAAGATCCTGGGCGCCGCGCTGCTGGTGGCAGGCCTCGCGCAGGCGCTGCAGGTGTCGGCCGCCGTCGGCGCGTTCCTGCTGGGCATCGCGGTGTCGGGGGTGACGGCGCAGAGCGCCGCCAAGCTGCTCGAGCCGCTGCGCGACCTGTTCGCGGCGCTGTTCTTCGTGGTCTTCGGCCTCAACACCGACATCGCCACCATCCCCCCGGTGCTGGGCTGGGCCCTGGCCCTCGCGCTGGTCACCACGGTGACCAAGGTGATCACCGGCGCCGTGGCCGCCCAGCGCGCGGGCGTGGCGCGGATGGGCCGGCTGCGCGCCGGCACCACGCTCGTGGCCCGCGGCGAGTTCTCGATCGTCATCGCGGGCCTGGCCGTGTCGGCGGGCGCCGTGGACGGGGAACTGGCGGCCATGGCCACCACCTACGTCCTGCTCATGGCGGTGCTCGGGCCGGTGATCGCGAAGATCGCCGAGCCGCTGGCGCGCCGGGTGCAGGACGGGGCGGCGCGGCGGCGCAGCCGCCGCCGGCGGAGGGCGGCGCAGAGGCGGGGCGCCGGCGGTGACCCGGCCGGTGACGTGGCCGGCGACCCGGCCGATGGCGACGTGGCCGGCGGCGACCGGGCCGGTGACGTGGCCGGCGACCCGGCCGGCGGCGGAAGCGCCGATCCGCCCGGACCGCACCGGTCCGGGCCGGAGCGGGGCGGTTCGGGCGGCGCGGTGGTGGACGACGGCCCCGGCGGCGCCGTGGGGGCGGGCGACTGACCCGGGCGGTCAGGGGCGCGCCGCGCCCGTGAGCAGCGCCCGCAGCCCGTCGGGCCACGGCATGGCCCCGCCGGCGTTGCCGTCGGTGTGCACCACCGCCATCGTGCCGTCGGCGGCGATGCCCTGCGGGCCGTCGATCTCGAAGCGGTACGTCATCGACGTCCGCCCCACGTCGACGACGGCGAAGCGGATCTCCACCCTGTCGCGCAGCCACAGCCGCCGGCGGTAGTCGGCCCGGAAGTTCACGCGCGGGATCCGCCCGAACAGGGTCGCGTGCCCTATGCCCTCGAGAAGCTCGGCCTCGGCCTCCTCCACCCAGCGCATCACCACCGAGTGGTGCTGATGCCCGGCGGCGTCGGTGTCGGGCCACTGCAGCGTGCGCCGGATCGTCACCGACGGCATCCGCCGCTCCGCCGTCGTGTCGCCCGCCGCCGCGGTGCCGCTCGTCGTCATCGGATCGCCTCCATCATCTGTTCACGGACCTTGTACCTCTGCAGCTTGCCCGTCGGCGTCTTCGGCAGCGCGGCGCAGAACGCGACGCTGCGCGGGTACTGGTAGGGCGCGATGGTCTGCTTGACGAAGCTCTGCAGCTCGCGCCGCTTGGCGTCGTCGCCGGCGACGCCGTCGCGCAGCACCACCGAGGCGTGCACGA
>CAZDSL010000322.1:0-3617 GCA_964507655.1 uncultured Mycobacteriaceae bacterium
ATGTCACCGTGGCCGCCGGGGGCGGGACAAGGAGAGGGGAACCGTGGAAATGGCCGAAGCGCAGGGCACGCTCGACGCCCCCGCCCCGCCGCGCTGGGCGCGAACCGTCACCGACGTCGGCGCCCCGTGGGTGCTCAACGCGGTGGTGCCGCTGCTGTTCGCCGCGGCGCTGGGCGATCTCTGGTGGGGCCTGTTCGTCTCCGCGGTCTCGGGCATCATCCCCATCCTCATGATCTGTGCGATGATGCTGCGCCGCCGCGTCGGCGACGTCCACGTCACCGACCGGGCCGAGCGCACCGCGGTGATCGGCGGGATCATCGGCATCGCCGGGGCTGGCCTGGCGATCGAGGTGCTCGCGCACGCCCCGTCCTGGGTCGTCGTCGTCACCGCGGCCGGCGTGGCGACGATCGTGCTGATCGGCGTGGTCACGGTGCTCGGCCGGTGGAAGGTCAGCGTGCACACCGCGGTGGCCGGCGGCTGGATCGTCCTCGCCGCGGGGCTGGTGTCACCCTGGGCGCTGTGCGCGGCGCCGCTCGCCGCGGTGATCGGCTGGTCGCGGGTCGTCCTGGGCGACCACACGCGGGCGCAGGTGCTGGCCGGAATCGCCCTCGGCGCCATCGTCACCGGGGTCGCGCTGCTGTTCGCGTGAGGCGCGCGCCGCCCGATCCCGCGTGCGGGCGCGACCCCGCGGCAGCGTCCGGCGGGGCGGTGCCGGGCCCCCTCAGCTGGCGTCCAGGCCGTGCTCGACGAGGTCCAGCAGGCTCTCGGCGTAGGCGTCGAGGTCGAGGGCGGGGTCGAGCTCGAGGGCCAGCGGCAGGCCGTCGATGCTGCGTTGGATGAGGGCGGACGCGACGGCGATGTCCACGTTGCGGAAGGCGCCGGCGCGCTGCCCGTCGGCGAGGATCCGCTCCAGCGGCGCCACGGTGGCGGGGTTCGTGGCGCCGTCATACACTCGCGCCCCGCTGAGGAAGATCGCCAGCAGCGCCCGCATCTCCGCGGTGTGCTCGCGGATGTACTCGACGCTGGCGGTGACGTAGGCGCGCAGCCGCAGGCGCGGGTCGGCCTCCTCGGGCACCCGCTCCGACAGGTGCGCGGCGATGTGGGCGAGCACGTGATCGACCACCTGCCCGATCAGCGCCGACTTGCTGCCGAAGTGGTAGGTGATCAGCCCCGTGCTCGACAGGCCGGCGCGGCGGGCGATGGCCGTCAGCGATGTCTTGGTGTAGCCCAGCTCGGCCAGGGTCTCGATGGTTGCGCCGACGATCTGGGCGCGCCGCGCCACTTCGGTGAAGGTCGGCTCCTCATGGGGTCTTGCCGGATTTGCTCGCACGAGCTAATCTCAGCATGAACGAGCAATCCAGGCAAGGCGGTGCCGACAGGGCGATGCGCCCGGCAGGTCGGCGGCACGGCCCTTGCCCGGGGGTGATGACGATGGACATCCGAGAATTCGAGGCTCACCGAGCGACCGTGTCCACCTCCCGCGGGCGCGCGGGCTACGCGGACATCGGCACCGGGCCGCCCGTGCTGTTCCTGCACGGGCTGGGCACCAGCGGCCTGCTGTGGCGCAACGCCATCGGGCTGCTCCGCGACGAACGACGGTGCGTCGCACTGGATCTCCCGCTGCA
The DNA here is from genome assembly GCA_964507655.1 of uncultured Mycobacteriaceae bacterium. Classification (GTDB taxonomy): domain Bacteria; phylum Actinomycetota; class Actinomycetes; order Mycobacteriales; family Mycobacteriaceae; genus Tomitella. The sequence goes on from CAZDSL010000322.1 coordinate 1,626, forward strand.
CGGCAGATCGCCGGGCGGGCCGCACACGGACGTCTCGCCGGCCGGTCTCGCCGCGTTCGTCGAGGCGTTCTGCGACGCGCTGGGGCTGGGCCGCGTCGACCTGGTGGCGCACGACACCGGCGGCGCCGTGGCGCAGGTCTTCGCCGCCACCCGCCCGGAGCGCCTGCGCACGCTCGCGCTCACCGATTGCGACACGGAGGGCAACCTGCCGCCGACGCCGCTGCTGCCCGTCGTCGTGCTCGCGCGGATGCGGCTGCTCGCACCGCTCGGCCGGTGGCTGATCCGCGATCCGCGCCGCGCCCGCCGCGCGTTCTTCGGCAGCGGGTACGAGGACGTCGCGTCGCTCCCGCTCGAGGTGGTGCAGGCGCACCTGACGCCGCTGCTCGGCGGCCGGGACTCCGCGCGCGAGTACCAGCGGTGGGTCGGCTCGCTCGACGACAGCGACCTGCGGGCCGTCGCGCCGCGGCTGCGCGCCCTCACCGTGCCCACCGCGCTCATCTGGGGCACGGCCGACCGCTTCTTCCCCCTGCGCTGGGCCGAGCGGCTGTGCGACACCATCCCCGGCGCCACCGACGTCCGCGAGGTGCCCGGCGCCAGGCTGTTCTTCCCCGACGAGCGGGCGGCCGAGCTGGTGGGGCACCTGCGCACGCACTGGGCCCAGGCCGGCGCCGCGGCACGGAGGGAGCAGCACCGATGAGGGCGCTGCGGCTGACCGTGATCCTGTGCGCGACGGTGGTGTTCGGGCTGACGCTCGCGCACGTGCTGCAGTCGCCCGGCAGCAGGGGCCTGCCGGCGCACGCGTGGCTGCAGGTGCAGCACACGTTCTACGGCGGGTTCGCGATCGTCGGCGGCGTCGCCGAGATCGTGGGGCTCGTGTGCGCCGCGGCGTTGGCCGTGCTGCTGTGGCGTCGCCGGGGCGGTGCGGGCGTCCGCCGGTGGGCGTGGGCCGGGCCGGCGGTGGCGGGGGCGGCGCTGTGCGGCACGCTCGTCGTCTACTGGGTGGGCAATCGCCCCGTCAACGCGAAGATCGCCGGATGGACCGACGCGACGATCCCGCCCGACTGGTCCTCCTCGCGCGCGCTGTGGGAGAACGCGCACGCGGTGTCGGCGGTACTCGGCCTGCTCGCGCTGCTCGCCATGGTGGTGCCGCTGGTGTGGCACTCGGGTGCGCCGGAGCCGGCGGCGGCGGATGCCGATCGGGCCCCGTCCTGAACGGCGCCGCGCGGATCCCGGCCACGCCGCCGCGCCGTCAGAGCCCCAGCATGGCATCGGCCACCGCACCGGCGTCGTGCCCGGGAATCGCGACGGCCGCCGACTCCAGTACGAGCAGCTGCGCTCCCGGGACGTCGCGGGCGAGGGCCTCCGCGTTGCCGACGGGGAAGAAGGGATTGCGCCGGCCGTGCACCACCAGGGTGGGGATCGCGACCTCTGCGAGCCGCTCGCGCCAGCGGGGTGCGCAGTCGAGCGCGGCGAACACGGTGCCGATCTGGTTGGCGCGGTGCACCGCGGCTGCCGTGCCGGGCGTGCGGTCCCAGATGCGCCCGGCGGTCTGCCGCGCGGCCGCGGGATCGTCGCCGAGGATCTCCGCACCGCGCGCCGCGAAGTCGGCCACCGCGTCGCGGTCGGACCAGCGGGGCGCCGGCCGCGCGAACAGCCGCTTCATCGTGGCCGCGTCGTGATCGGGCAGGTCGTCGTCGACGGGCCCCGGCGCGACGGGCCGCGTGGCGGCGAGCGTCAGGGCCGAGAACGCCTCGGGATGCTCGAGCGCGGCGACCTGCGCGACCATTCCGCCGACGCCGAAGCCGGCCAGGTGCGCCGGCCGCGGATCGAGCGCGGCTGCGAGGGCGGCGGCGTCGGCGGCGAGATCGCGCAGCGTGTACCCCGGTGCCGTCGGGTCGAGGGTGGTGGAGGCGCCGGCGTCGCGCAGGTCGTACCGGACGACGTGCCGCCCCCCGCGGGCGAGCGCGTCGCACAGCGCATCCGGCCACGAGA
>CAZDSL010000323.1:0-3613 GCA_964507655.1 uncultured Mycobacteriaceae bacterium
CGCTGCCGGAGGGATCGCGGCAGCTGGTGATCCGCGAGGTCTACAGCGACTGGGCCCAGGCGGGCGCGCCGCTGTCGGTGCGCGTGCACCGCACCGACACCACCGGCACGGCCCCCGCGGCGTTCACGGAGGCGGACGCGCACAAGCGCTTCGAGCGGGCGGGCCGCGCGCTGGTGCAGCGGGTGCGCACCTGGCTGCAGTTCCCCGAGTGGTTCTACCTGAACCTGCCCGTCAACACGATGTCGGAGCCGCGGCTCACGCCGGGCGGGCTCGCCACCCAGTACTCGTCGGTGGGCCACTTCGACCTGGCCGAGGACGAGGCCATGATCATCACCGTCCCCCGCTCCGACGCCCCCTACCAGGGCTTCCAGCTGGGCAGCATGTGGTATATCTCGCTCGACTACGTCCACCACCAGACCTCGCTCAACGACGCGCAGGCGCAGGTGGATCCCGACGGGATGATCCGGATCGTCGTCTCCGAGGGGGATCCGGGCATCGCCAACTGGGTCGAGACCACCGGCCACCGGCGCGGCTACGTGCAGTTCCGGTGGCAGCGCACGTCGCGCGAGTACACGCCCGCCGACGGCCCCTCGGTCGAGGTGGTGCCGCTGTCGGAGGTCCGCTCGCGCCTGCCCCACTACGAGACCAACGCGATCTCCCCCGAGGACTTCGCCCGCCGCATCGCCCTGCGCCAGGCGCAGTTCGCCGAGAGGATGCTCGGATGAGCGCCGCGCAGTCCACCGGGAACGGCCTGCTCGACGGGACCGTCGTCGTGGTCTCGGGCGTGGGCCCCGGCCTCGGCCGGTCGATCGCGCTGCGCTCCGCCGGCCAGGGCGCCGACCTCGTGCTCGCCGCGCGCACCGCCTCGCGCCTCGACGACGTCGCCGCCGAGGCGCGCGACCTCGGCCGCCGCGTGCTGACGGTGCCCACCGACATCACCGACGAGGCCTCCGCCGAGCACCTGCGCGACGCCGCGCTCGAGGAGTTCGGCCGGGTCGACACGCTCGTGAACAACGCCTTCGCGATCCCCGACCGCAAGCCGTTCGCCGAGACCGACTACCAGCACATCCGCGACTCGCTCGAGCTCACCGTATTCGGCGCGCTGCGGCTGACGCAGCTGTTCACGCCCGCCCTCGCCGAGTCGGGCGGATCGGTGGTCAACATCAACTCGATGGTGCTGCGCCACTCGCAGCTGCGCTTCGGCAGCTACAAGCTGGCCAAGACGGCGCTGCTGTCGATGTCGCAGTCGCTCGCCACCGAGCTCGGCCCGCAGGGCATCCGCGTCAACTCGGTCGCCCCGGGATACATCTGGGGCCCCACGCTGCGCGGGTACTTCGCGCACCAGGCCGAGAAGTACGGCACCACGGTCGAGCAGATCTACGCGCACACCGCCGCGGACTCCGACCTGCGCCGCCTGCCCGAGCCCGACCAGATCGCCGACGCCGCCGTGTTCCTCGCCTCCCCCATGGCGGCGGCGATCACCGGCCAGTGCCTCGACGTCAACTGCGGCGAGTTCCACCATTGACCGCGGATTCCGCCCCGCGGGCAGTCCGCCCGCACAGCACATAGGAAGGCACACAATGACCTCCACCGAACGGACCTCCGTCGGCACGATCGACGACCTGCACGCGTCGGCAATCGCGAAGACGGGCCTGGACGATTTCGGCCCCGACGACTACACCGAGGCGCTGGGGGTGCTGCTCGACTCGTACGCCGCCGACGAGAAGCTCACGCCCCTCGGCAGCAAGATGTCGCGCGTGTTCCTGCGCGGCGCGCTGATCGCCCGGCTGCTCTCCGAGGCCGCCTGGAAGCAGCACCCCGGCCACGCGGACGTCGCCATCGAGCGGCCGATCTTCGTCACCGGGCTGCCCCGCACCGGCACCACCGCGCTGCACCGGCTCCTCAACGCCGACCCGGCGCATCAGGGCCTGGAGATGTGGCTGGCCGACATGCCGCAGCCGCGGCCGCCGCGCGAGACGTGGGAGTCCAACCCCGTCTTCTCCGCCATCGAGGAGGGCTTCCGGCAGCACCACGTCGAGAACCCCGAGTTCATGGGCGTGCACTACATGTCGGCCGCCGAGGTCGAGGAGTGCTGGCAGCTGCTGCGCCAGACCTTCCGGTCGGTCTCCTACGAGTGCCTGGCGCATCTGCCGGGCTACTCGTCGTGGCTCGCCGGCCAGGACTGGACCGGCGCCTACCGCCGCCACCGCCGCAACCTCCAGCTGATCGGCATGAACGACGCCGACAAGCGCTGGGTACTCAAGAACCCGAGCCACCTGTTCGCGCTCGACGAGATCATGGCGGTGTACCCCGATGCGCTGATCATCCAGACGCACCGGGATCCCGTCACGGCCATGGCGTCCGCGTGCAGCCTGGCCGCGCACGCCTCGGACGGGTGGTCCGAGGTGTTCCGCGGCGAGAACATCGGGCCCGCGCAGCTGGAGCTGTGGGCGCGCGGCCTCGACACCTTCACCGCCGCGCGCGCGAAGTACGACCCCGCGCAGTTCGTCGACGTCGACTACGCCGACTTCGTGGCAGATCCGCTCGCCACGGTGGCCTCCGTGTACGACGGCTTCGGCATCGAGCTCACCGAGGGCGCCCGCGGCGCCATGGAGGCCATGCACGCCGAGAGCCGCTCCGGCGACCGCAAGCCGGCGCACCGCTACACCCTTGAGGAATTCGGCCTGACCGCCGGTCAGGTGACCGAGCGCTTCGGTCTCTGACGCCGCCGCGCGGAGAACCGCGCAACCCCAGGCCACAGGGCCGTTCTCCACGACCCCGCGGCGTCCGCACCGGCGGACGCCGCGGGGTCGTTCAATGAACGGGACCACAGATTGATCAATGGTCAAAGTGCGCCTATCTTGGTGTCATGACCTCGAAGCGCGACCTCAGCGCGACACCCGCGGCGGCTCCGGACGCCTCCGCCGCGCGGCCCGTCGGCGGCTCCGTCTACGGCGATGCGCAGGCACGGCGGCGCGCGGTCCTCGACGCCGCCATCGAGCTGCTCGACGAGGGCGGCTACCCCGCGCTCACCAACCGTGCCGTGGCCAAGCGGGCCCACATGAGCCCCGGCCTGATCTACCAGTACTTCCTCGACAAGCAGGACATCTTCGTCACGCTGCTGCAGGAGGCCGAAACCGACCTGGCCGCCGTCATCGCGCAGCTGCCCCGTGACGGCGGCGTCGCCGGCCTGCTCGCCGCGATCGTGCCGGAGGCCGCCCGCCACTGGGGCCGGGTGGGGTACCTGGCCTCCACGTGGCAGACCGTCGACGGCAGCGGCATGGAGCGCGAGTCGGTGCGCGTGCTGCGCGAATGCTCCGACCGCAAGTTCGCCGCCCTGCGGCGCGCGCTCGAAGAATCGGCCGCCGCCGAGGGCGCGGCCCTGCACGACGACCCGGCACTGGTGCCCTACGTGTGGGCCGGGATCACCGGCATAGCCGATTCGCTCACCACCAAGTGGCTGCGCGCGAGCACCCTCGACGCCTTCGTCGCCTACGCGACCGCGGCGCTCGCCCGATCCATCCTCGACAGACCGGAGGCCCGACCATGACCGGACACGACCTGCACGCGGCGGATGCTGTGGCGGCGGGGGAGCTTGCCGATGCGGCCGGTG
>CAZDSL010000324.1:0-1684 GCA_964507655.1 uncultured Mycobacteriaceae bacterium
GGGCATCGACATGCGCCTGCGGGCCATCGGCGAGCTGCTCGACGAGGGGCGGCTGGACGCGGCCGACACCGTCATGGTGCAGCTGGCCACCCCCAGCCGCGAGCGGGTGGAGCACTACGCGGTGATGCGCCGCGCCATCGAGGAGCAGGTGGGCCGCATCAACGGCGAGTACGGCGAGGTGGGCAACCCGATGGTGCACTACATGCACCGCCCGGTGGACCGCGCCGAGCTCACCGCCTTCTTCGTCGCCGCCGACGTCATGCTCATCACGCCGCTGCGCGACGGCATGAACCTCGTGGCCAAGGAGTACGTGGCCAGCAAGGTGCGCCTCGACGGCGCCCTCGTGCTGAGCGAATTCGCGGGCGCCGCCGCCGAGCTCAAACAGGCCTACCTGGTGAACCCGCACGATATCGAGGGCGTCAAGAACGCCATGGTCGCGGCCGTCACCCAGGACGCCGACGAGGGCCGCCGCCGCATGCGCGCGCTGCGCCGCCAGGTGCTGGCGCACGACGTCGACCGCTGGGCCCGCATGTTCCTCGACGTGCTCCGGTCCACGGCCGCCACCGGCGGCTGAGCCCCGTCGGCAGGGGCGGCCGGCCCCCGTCAGCGGGGGCGGCCGAGCCCCGTCAGTAGGAGATGCGCTCCACGTCGCTGATCAGCCACGTGTCGCCCGACTTCTCCAGCGACACCATCACCTGGCTGGGGGTGAAGGCCGTCTGCGACGCGCCCTCCGCCTTCGCCACCTGGTCGAGGAACACCAGCACCGACGCCGTGCCGCCGTCGAACCGCACGGGCGCCGCGCCGACCACCGTCGCCGCCACCGACGACTTCTTCTCCGTCGCGTCGGGCACCACCTGGTCGCGCGCGTAGTCGCGGAACTGCGTCTGGAACTCGCCGGTGAGCCGGCCGGCGGCGTCGTCGAGCTGCTGCTGGGCCTTGTCGTAGGTGTAGCTGAAGATCGCCTCGGTGCCCGACACGGCCGCCTGCACCGCGCCGGTGGCGGGCCCCGTGCCGCGCGCCCACAGCACCGGCGCCCCGGCCCCGTTGGAGTCCGGGTCGCCCTCCTGCTGCTGCGTCTGGCCCACCGCCGCCCCGGCGTCGGTGTGCGCGCCGTCCTCGGCGAAGTACTCCCACGCCAGCCACCCGACCACCGCCGCCAGCGCGACGATGACGGCGATGACCACGCCCCGCACCGCGAGCCCGCCGCGCCCCGGGGCGCGCCGCTGCTCCTGCCCGGCCGTCACGGCACCTGCTCCAGATTCGACACCTTGTAGGAATCCCCGTCCTTCTCCACCGTCACCCGCAGCCGGAAGCCGCGCTGCGACGGCTGCGCCAGCGCGTTGTTGCGCACCTCCGTCGAGACCACCAGCAGCACTGTGCCGGTATCGCCGGACACCGATTCGAGCCCCGACTGCACGATGCGTCCGTGCGAGGTGGCGGACGCCTCGCCCACCAGCGACGCGAACTGCCCCTGCGCCGCCTGGTACTCGTCGTGGAAGCCGCCGGTGGTGTGCGCGAGCACCTCCTCGGCGTTGGATTCGACGGTGCCGGGATCGACGTTGGTGATGCCGAGCACCACCGTCTCGGCCGCGTCGATGAACGGCGAGGAGAGGTTGCCCTGCGCACCGTGCGAGGCGTCGCCGGCGGCGTCCGGGCCGTCCGCGTACTGCCAGGCCAGCAGGCC
>CAZDSL010000324.1:1784-3609 GCA_964507655.1 uncultured Mycobacteriaceae bacterium
CTCCGCGGATCCCGGCGTCGCGCCGGCCTCCGCCCCCTCGCTCGGCGCGGCGTCCGCGGGGCTCGCGCCGCCACGGTCCGCACGCGCGCTTCTGCGCAGTCTTTTCACACACCCACCCTCGGTACTGCCGCCCGGCCTGCCGGGACGCTCACGCGCCCGGCCCGCTGAGCAGCGCCTGCCACGAATCACCCGCGTCGCCGTCGCCCTGGCCCGCATCGTCGGCGGGCACCAGGCTGGTGTCGACCGTCACGGTGCCGTCGGGCGCCACGTACTTGCCGGTGCCCGGGTCGTAGGACGCGGTGCCGATCTGGTCGGGGTTCGGCTGGCCCAGCCCCTGGTACGTGCCCGGCGGGACACCGGGGACGCGCTGCTGCGGCGGGCCGAACGGCGTCGGGTTCTCGCCCGAGGGTACAAACCCCTGCGGGTCCTCGCACAGAGCCGGCGTGGGCGCCCGCTTGCCGGGCTGGTCGGGGCACGGCGCGTTGCGCGCACCGCGCACGGCGATGGGCGAGTCCTGCGGCAGCTTGCAGTAGATGCCGTCGGGCGTCGCCGGAATGTCCACCTCGTTGGGCGGGCGGCGCTGGTCGGGCGCCAGGTACCCGACGGAACAGGCCGGCGGCTCGTTGAGCTCCAGGTGGAAGTCGAGCGGCAGCTTGTTGCCGTGGTTCTGGGCGTAGATGGTCAGCGTCTGCAGCGCGGCCATCAGCGCCGGATACACCACCAGCATCTGCTGGATCGAATCGTTGTAGGTGTAGGTGACCTTGCCCAGCGTCACCGCGTTGGCCATGAGCAGCGGCAGCGTCTGCTGCACGTCCTGGAACGTCTGCTGCGCCTGCAGCACCGTGTCGGGCGCGTGGTCGAGCACCGACCGCACCTGGGCGTCGTCGGCGCGCACCTGCCCGGTGAACTGCGCCAGGTCGTGCACCCACGACTTGAGGTCGTCGCCCGAGATCACCTGCGTCTGCAGCAGCGGCCCGAGCTCGGCCAGCAGGCTCTTGGTGGCGTCGGAGCTGTCCTGCGCGTCGGTGATGAGCGTCTTGCTCGACTCGATGAGCTTGCGCAGGTCGGGGCCGACGCCGTCGAACGCGGTGAAGGTCTCGTCCACCAGCGTGGTGAGCTTCTCGCGCGGCACCGTCGACAACAGCGCGTCGGCCTTGTCGAGGATGGGGCCGATGTCGGCGGGCATGGTGACGCGGTCCTGCGGGATTTCCGCGCCGTCGCCCAGGTACGGGCCCTTGTCGGTGCGCGGCAGGAACTCCACGTACTGCTCGCCGATGGCCGACACGCTGCGCACGGCCACGTCGGTGTCCTGCGGGATGCGCGCGTCGCCGTCCACCGACAGGCGGGCCTTGACGCCGGTGTCGGTGAGATCGACCGACGTCACCCTGCCGACGTTGCTGCCGCGGTAGGTGACGTTGGCGTTCTCGTACAGCCCGCCCGTCGTGGGCATGTCGACCGTCATCGAGTCCTGGCCGATCCCCAGCATCCGCCCCACGTGCATGTACTGCGTCGCCATCACGGTGACGCCGATGATCGAGAGGATGAGGAAGATCACCAGCTGGATCCGGACGAACCGGCTGAGCATCATTTGCTGTCTCCTGTCGCCGGCGGGCCGAAGAGTGCGCGGCTCGGGGCGCTGAACGCGGGTACGGGTTCGGGGCTCGGCGCGCCGTCACCGCCGGCCGCCGGGGCTCCCGGAGTCTGACCCGCCACCGGGGCCTGACCCGCCACCGGGGCCTGGCCCGACTCCGGGGCCTGCGCCGACTCCGGGGCCTGTGCCGACTGCGGCGCCGCCGCCTGGGGCGCGGACGCGCCGCCCCCCTGG
>CAZDSL010000325.1:0-2292 GCA_964507655.1 uncultured Mycobacteriaceae bacterium
CGCCCCGGGCGGCGGGGTGAGCGGCGCCCCGGTGAGTGGTGCCCCGGTGAGCGGCAGCGCTGTGGGCCGCCGGCTACGGGGGCGGCGCGGCGGCGCCCGGAGTGGCGGCCGCAGGCCCGGACCCGGCGGCCGCGGACCCGGCGGTCTCGATGGGGGCGGGCCCGGCCGACCGGTCCGGGGCGGGCCCGAACAGCAGCGCGAGGTTCATCGCGTCGATCTGCGCGCGCACCTGCGGGCGCGGATCGAACCGCACGCTGCGGCCGGTGTCGAGGATGACCGCGAACACCGCATACACCAGGTACCGCGCCTCGGCGGGCGAGAGCGCCGGCCGCACCTGCACCAGCAGCGCCGCCCACTGGTCGACGCTGCCGCGCTGCACAGCCCGCAGCATGCGCTGGCGGGTGGGCGGCAGGTTCGCCACCTCCGCGAAGTACACGGTGAGCTGGTCGGGATGCCGGAACGCGCTGCGCGCGTACAGCGCGCTCAGCGCGGCGAGCGTGGCGGCCGGGGGTTCGCCGGCCGCCAGCGCGGCCTGCTGCGCGGCGCCGAGGCCGGCCGCGACCCGCTGGAACGCGGCGTCGAGCAGCGCGGGCTTGCCGTCGAAGTGCCGGTAGACGCCCGATGCGGTGAGGCCCGCGGCGGCGGCGATCTCCTCGATGCCCGCCTCGTGGTAGCCGCGCCGGGCGAACAGCCGGAGGGCCTCGGCGAGCAGCACCTCGCGCCGGTCGGGTGGGTCGGGCCCGTCCCGCCGCCCCTGCGCGGCCGGCGCCGGGGCGGGGGGAGCGGCGCCGGCCTCGGGGCCCGGCGCCCCGTCGCCCACCGCGGGGCAGGCGATGACGTCGCGGCAGGCGCCCACCAGCAGCGGGGCGATCCGGCGCCGGGCGAGGGGTGCGCGATGCCCGGTGATGCTGCCGAGGATGCTCAGCGAGGCGGTGGTGCGCAGGCGGATGTCGGCCGGGCCGAGCCGCGGGTGCAGCGCCGCGATGGGCGCGGCCAGCCGCTCGTTGACGGTGCGCATGACGGCGTTGACGCGGTGCCGGTCGTCGGGCCGCAGCAGCCGCGCCTGCCACCGGTACAGGCCCCCGCTGCGGCGGTGCTCGATCGACGCCTCGGCCAGCGCGTGCAGCAGCGTGTCGAGGTGGTCGCCCGGCGGCGTGCCGGCCGGCGGGGGCGGGGCGGTGGCGTCGTCCAGAGCGGCCACCAGCGTCTCCACCGACGTGCGGAACAGCGCGTATTTGCTGGGGAAGTGCCGGTAGAGGGCGGGCCCCGAGATGCCGACGGTGGCGGCGATGCCGTCCATGCCCACGCCGTGATAGCCGTGGGCGTCGAAGGCCTCGGCGGCGACGGTGGCGATCTGCGCCCGGCGGTTCCGGGGGCGGGAGCGGGCGGGCATGGACACGAAGTTAACCGCAATTCCCACCCGGCGTGGTGTCATCGGGGGGATCCGGCAGTGGAGGGAAGGCGACGAATGGCTCAGACGGGTGCGGGGGAACAGGGGCTGCGCGTGGACTGCGCGGACGGAGTCCTCTCCGTCACGATCGACAGGCCGGGGCGCATGAACGCGCTCGACGGGCCCACGGCCGACGCGCTCGTGGGCGTGCTCACGGGCCGCGCGCGGGAGCCCGGCGTGCGCGTGGTGGTGCTCGGCGGTGCGGGCGGCGCGTTCTGCACCGGGGCCGACCTGGCCGCCATGGCCGCGGCGCCCCCACCGGTCGACGCCGCCGAGGCCGAGGCGCGCGCGGCCGAGACGATGCGCCGGGCCGAGGAACTGGTGCGCGCGGTGATCGGGGCGCCGGTGCCGGTGGTGGCCTCGGTGGGCGGCGCGGCCGCCGGGCTGGGCGTGTCGCTGGCCCTCGCGTGCGACCTGGTCTACGCCGCCGAGGACGCGTACTTCCTGCTCTCGTTCACCGGGATCGGCCTCATGCCCGACGGGGCCGCGAGCCTGCTGGTGCCCGCGTCGATCGGGCGCGCGCGGGCGAACGCCATGCTGCTGCTGGGCGAGCGGATGGGCGCCGCCGAGGCCGCGGCCGCGGGGCTGATCTGCGCGGCGGTGCCCGGCGATGCGCTCGACGAGCACGTCCGGGCCGTCGCCGCCCGGCTCGCGGGGCGCTCGCGCGGCGCGCTCGAGGCCACCAAGGCGGCGATGACGGCCACCGGCCTCGCGCTGCTCGACACCGCGCTGGCCGCGGAGAACCGGGGGCAGCGCGCGCTGCTCACCGGGCCCGACCTGGCCGAGGGCATCGCGTCGGTGCTGGAGCATCGGGCGCCGCGCTTCGGGTGACCCCGCGCTTC
>CAZDSL010000325.1:2392-3605 GCA_964507655.1 uncultured Mycobacteriaceae bacterium
CCGCGCTTCGGGTGCCCCCGCCCGGCTCGGGGGGAGCCCCCGCCGGCCGCGTCAGGACGGCTGGAGGAACCGCCCGGCGACGTCGAGCGCGGGCCCCGCGTCGCCCGCGCCCAGCACGAACACCGCGAACGCCATGTCGCCGCGGATGCCGACGCACCACCCGTGCGGGCGGCGGTCGGCGGTGTCGGCCGTGCCGGCCACGGCGGCGAGCCCGTCGATGCCGCGCAGGGCCGAGGCGCTGCCGGACTGCGCCGCCTCGCGCATCATCGACCGCACAGCCCGGGCCGTCGATTCGGAGACGGTGGCGGGCGGGTCGTCCGCGGCGGCGGGCCGGTCGGTGAACAGCATCGGGGAGATGCGGCGCCCCTTGGCGGCCAGCGACGCGGCGGTCACCGCCATGCCGAACGGGCTCGCCACGTCGCCGCCCTGCCCGATCGACGCGCCCGCGCGGGCGGGCGAGCCGTCGTCGGTGTGGGGCACCGAGCCGGTGACGGTGGTGAGCCCGGGGGTGTCGAAGTCGGCGCCCAGGCCCAGCGCCTCGGCGGTGTCGGGCAGATCGCCGGGCTTGAGCGCGCTGCCCAGCAGGGCCTGCGTGGTGGTGCAGCCGCGGGCGACGGCCGTGGTGAGCGGCACCGCGCCCAGGGCGAGGCCGTCCGGATTGTCGAGGGTGCGGCCGTCCACCGTGACCTCGGCGGGGCAGTCCACCGGGTCGTCCGGGTCGGCGTCGCCGGAGCCCAGCGCGGCGGCGGCGGTGATGGGCGCGAAGGCCGCGCCGGGCGGGTAGAGCCCGCTGAGCGCGACGGGCCCGGTGCCGTCGGCGGCCGCGTTCTGCGCCACCGCGAGGACGCCGCCGTCGGACGGCGCCAGCGCCACGATCACCGCGGGCAGGGTGGTCGAGTCGACGGCGGCCTGCGCGTCGCGCTGCACCGACACGTCCATGGTGATGGGCACGTTCTGCACGTCCTCGGGCGACTTGGCCTGCACGCGGTAGTCGTCGGTGCCCGGGTTGTCGACGTCCACCGCCCAGCCGGCGGAGTGCTGCAGCACCTCGTGCCACTGCGCGGGCACCTGCTGCAGCGCGGGCGAGTGCAGCGCCGGGTCCACCGTGAGCAAACGCCCCTGCTCGGTGAGGGTGACGGTGGGGATGGCATCGAGCCGCGCGCGCAGCGGGGCGACGTCGTCCTCGCGCAGGGTGATGAGCGGGTAATCCCCG
>CAZDSL010000326.1:0-3601 GCA_964507655.1 uncultured Mycobacteriaceae bacterium
CTACGGTCCCCGCACTCTCGACGAGCTGTCCACCACCGTCATCGACATGGTCACCGCCGGGCTCACCGCGTAACCGGCATCCGCATCCCCCCCTTCCGGCGTCGCGCCGGACGGGCGACCCTCCCTACCCGGAAGAAGGAACAACCATGGCCTTCACCACGCAACGTCTCACCGCGACCATCGGCGCGGTCCTGGACGGCGTCTCGCTCGCCACGTGCAGCGACGCCGAGTTCGAGCGGGTCCGCGAGGCGATCCACGAGCATCAGGTGGTGTTCCTGCGCGGCGCCCGCCTCACGGCAGAGCAGCAGCTGGCCGTGGCGCGGCGGCTCGGTACCCCCAGCATCTACCCGTTGGCGCGCCTGCGCGGCGTCACCGAGCCGGCGCTGCAATCGATCGAGGACGGTCCCGATTCGCCGCCCACAGCCGAGTTCTGGCACACGGATGTGACCTGGATCGAGACGCCGCCCGCCTACGCGGTGCTGTGCGGCATCACCATCCCGCCCTACGGCGGTGACACGCTCTGGTCTTCGATGTTTGCCGCCTACGACGCCCTGTCCGCGCCGATCCGCGGCCTGGTCGACGGCCTGGTGGGCGAGCACACCACCGAGAGCATCACCGAATCGATCCTCGAGAGGGGCCGCGGTTCGGTGGAGGCCACGGCGATGGTCGAACGGCTGCACGCCGCATACCCGAAGGTGCTCACCCATCCGATCGTGCGCACCCACCCCGTCACGGGCCGGCGGGCGCTGTTCCTCGGCGGCCAGTCGCTGCGGCGGATCCGTGGCCTGAGCGCGGAGGAGAGCGATGCCGTGATCGCGCTGCTGCGTGGCCACATCGCCGACGAGCGCTTCCAGTGCCGGTGGCGCTGGCAGGAGGGCGACGTCGCCATCTGGGACGAACGCTCCACGATGCACCGTGCCGCCGCCGACCATTTCCCGCAGCGCCGGCATGTGCGGCGCGTTGAGGTGGACGGCGACCGTCCTTACTTCGACGCCGGGGCGGCGGCCGCGTGAGGCGCCCCGCAGCCCGCACTCACCACGCTTCCCCGAGACACCCGGGAGTCCCCATGACCCAGTCCCTCCTCGCCCGTCACGCCGGCGCCGCCACCGCACTGTGCGCGTCGCTCGCCCTCCTTGCCGGCTGCGCAAGCGGCTCGGGCGGTGGGGCCGCCGACGCCGCCGCGCCGACCCCCGGTTCGCTACCCGCCACGGAGGCCGCCGTGATCGGCCAGCCGGACGACCCCGGCGCACCGCGCAGCGGCGGGACGCTCACGTTCGCCGGATACTCGATGCCGTCGAGCCTCGATCCGGCCAAGACGCAGGCCACCGGCCCCACCGGCGGGACCGAGATGGCGAGCATCTACAGCCTGCTGGTCCGCTACGACGATGCGTCCGGCACGTACGAGCCGCAGCTGGCGAAGTCGCTGCGAGAGGGCGACGACGGGCTCAGCTGGACCCTGGGCCTGCGCGACGGCGTGACGTTCAGCGACGGAAGCCCGCTCGACGCCGCGGCCGTGATCGGCAGCATCGACCGGTACAACGCCAAGGGCGGAGCCAACAGCCAGCAGTTCATGGGCGGCGTGACCGGCATGGACGCGCCCGATCCGCATACGGTGGTCTTCCACCTGGCGCATCCGTGGCGCGAATTCCCCGCGCTGCTCACATACGGGCACGGCATGATCCTCGCCCCCGCGGCCTACGCAGATCCGAACGGATTCACTCCCATAGGCGCGGGACCGTACGTGGTCGACGACTTCGCCCCCGCGAACTCGCTGACGGTGCGCCCGCGCGACGGGTACTGGGACGGCGCGCCGTACCTCGACTCGGTGAAGTTCGTGAGCATCGCGGGCGACCAGCCGCGGCTCGACGCGCTGAAGACCGGCGGGGTGCAGATGGCATTTCTGCGCTCCGGCGAGCAGATCGCGGCGGCGAAGCAGGACTTCGGCGGCTACATCTTCCCGCTCAGCCTCATGGACATCATCCAGATCAACAACCGTGACGGGCGCCCGGGGGCGGACGTGCACGTGCGCAAGGCGATCGCGCTCGCACTCGACCCGGACAGCTTCATCGAGCGTGCGAGGGCCGGAGAGGGCAGTCCCGGCAAGGCGCTGTTCCAGGACTGGTCGATGTGGCACACCGACGTGGCCCCGTTGCCCACCGACGCGGATGCGGCGCGCGCCGAGCTGGCGCAGGCCAAGGAGGCCGGCTTCGACGGGCACCTGGTGTACCTGGGGCTCAACGACGCCGGCTCCCAGAACACCGCGGTGTGGGCGCAGTCGATGCTGGGTGCGGTGGGGTTCGACGTGGAGATCCAGTACGCCTCGTCGGTGACCGACCTGGTCAAGCGGATGTATGTCGATCACGACTTCGACATCACCTACGGGGGAAACGGCACCACTGACGCCGTGCCCGTGCTGCGGCTGGATTCCGCGCTGTCGAGCACTTCCAAGAACAACCTGCTGGGGTACAAGAGCCCGGCGATGGACGCGCTGCTGTCACGGGCTCAGCAGGCCGGCAGCGATGACGCGCTGCGCGGCGTGCTCGGCGAGATCCAGCAGCAGGTGAACGACGATGTGCCGTTCGTGCCGCTGGGCGCGGGCGCCGAGTTCGTGGCCTGGTCGGCCAACGTGCACGGCGCGGTGGCCAGCCCGGACGGGATCATGCTGCTGGGCAAGGCGTGGATCGGGTGAGCGGGCCTGATCGGGTGAGCGGGCCGGGGCGGCGGCTGGTGCTCGAGGGCGCGCACAACGTGCGTGACCTGGGCGGCTTTCCCACCGTGGACGGCCGTGTCACCGAGTGCGGCCGGCTCTACCGCGGCGACGGCCTGAGCCGGCTGAGCGAGTCCGATGTGCGGGTGCTCGCCGATGTGGGGATCGTGACCGTAGTGGACTTCCGCGGGGAGGACGAAGTGGCCCAGGCCGGGCCCGATCGGCTGCCGCCCGGCACTCGGCTCGTGCGCGCGCCGATCCTCGACGATGCCACCCAGGCTCTGGCGGCGGCGATGGTGAGCGCGTTCGAGTCGGGCGACCGATCCGAGCTGGAGCGGGTGTTCGGCGACGGGCGCGCGGGCGCGATCGCCGAGCGGGGACTGGTGCGCCAGCTCGGCAGCAGGACAGCGATGGACGGCTACGCGCGCACGATCCGCGAGACGGTGGCGGCCCGCGGCCCGCTGCTGTTCCACTGCACCGGAGGAAAGGACCGCACCGGGATGATGGCCGCGCTGGCGCTGGGGCTGCTGGGGGTGCCCGACGAGCCGATCGTCGCCGACTACTTGGCGTCCAACGAGCACAACCGCGCCAAGAACCGCGCGCTCTACGCGCGGCTCGACACGCTGGGCGTCGAGCCGGGGCTGCTGCGTCCGCTCGCAGAGCAGCGACCGGGCGAGATCCGCGCCGTGCTCGATGCCGTGCGGGAGGAGCACGGCGGGTGGGACGCGTTCGCGGCCGACGTGCTGGGCCTCGACGCGGCGACGGTCGCAGCGTTCCGCGAGCGGCTGTTGGCGTGAGCGGACGCCCCCGCGCGAGGCCGAGACCGTTGCGCGGGGGCCACGGCGGCGCGGCTCAGGACGCTGACGGCACTACGGCATGCGTGCGCTCACGCCG
>CAZDSL010000327.1:0-3585 GCA_964507655.1 uncultured Mycobacteriaceae bacterium
GACGCCGACCAGTCCATCTACGCGTTCCGCGGCGCCACCATCCGCAACATCGTGGAGTTCGAGCGCGACTATCCCGACGCGCGCACCATCCTGCTCGAGCAGAACTACCGCTCCACCCAGAACATCCTCTCGGCGGCCAACGCGGTGATCGCCCGCAACTCCGGCCGCCGCGAGAAGCGCCTGTGGACCGACGAGGGCGACGGCGAGCGCATCATCGGCTACGTGGCCGACAACGAGCACGACGAGGCGTCCTTCATCGCGGCCGAGATCGACAGGCTCGTCGACGCCGGCGAGGCCCGCTACGGCGATGTGGCGGTCTTCTACCGCACCAACAACGCCTCCCGCGCCATCGAGGAGGTCTTCATCCGTCTCGGCGTGCCCTACCGCGTGGTGGGCGGCGTCCGTTTCTACGAGCGCAAGGAGATCCGCGACATCGTCGCCTACCTGCGCGTGCTCGAGAACGAGGAGGACGCCGTCAGCCTGCGGCGCATCCTCAACACCCCGCGCCGCGGCATCGGCGACCGCGCCGAGGCGTGCGTGTCGGTGCACGCCGAGACGGCCGGCGTGGGGTTCGGCGCGGCGCTCCGCGACGCGGCCGCCGGCGAGGTGGCCTTCCTCAACACGCGGGCGCGCAACGCCATCGCCGGATTCGTGGCGCTGCTCGACGGCCTGCGCGCCTACGCCGCGGGCGAGGACGAGGACGCGGACGGGTCCGGGGGAGGCGCGCCGCACGGCGCGCGCCCCACCGTGGGCGAGGTGGTCGAGGCGGTGCTCGACCGCACCGGATACCGCGCCGAGCTGGAGGCCAGCAGCGACCCGCAGGACGGCGCGCGCCTGGACAACCTCAACGAGCTCGTCAGCGTGGCGCACGAGTTCAGCGCGGAGGCGGCGAACGCGGCCGCGGCGGCCGAGGCGGCCGCCGACGAGGCCGCCGAAGCCGGGGCAGGGGAGGCGCCAGGCGAGTCGCCCGGGGCGGGGGAGCCGGTCGATCCGCACGACGGGCTGCCCCGGCCGGGCTCGCTGGCCGCGTTCCTCGAGCGGGTGTCGCTGGTGGCCGACGCCGACCAGATCCCCGACACCGACGAGGGCGTCGTCACCCTGATGACGCTGCACACGGCCAAGGGCCTCGAGTTCCCGGTCGCGTTCCTCACGGGCTGGGAGGACGGCCAGTTCCCGCACCTGCGCGCCCTGGGCGACCCGAAGGAGCTCTCCGAGGAGCGGCGCCTGGCGTACGTCGGGATCACCCGGGCGCGGCGCAGGCTGTACCTGAGCCGCGCGGTGCTGCGCTCGGCGTGGGGCCAGCCCGTGACCAACCCCGAGTCGCGGTTCATCCAGGAGATCCCGCAGGAGCTGGTGGAGTGGCGCCGGGAAGACCCGGGCATCGGCGGGGACGACGCGGCGCCGGGGTCCGGGCGTCCGTCGGGGCTGCGCGGCGGGCGGTCGATCGGAGGCGGCCGCCCGCGCGAGGGCTTCGGGCGCCCGCGCCCGCGCAACACCGACCTCGTGCTCGCGGTGGGGGACCGCGTCAACCACGACAAGTACGGCCTGGGCACGGTGATCGCGTGCGAGGGGGCCGGCGGGCACTCCACGGCCACCATCGACTTCGGCAGCGCCGGCAAGGTGCGGCTGATGCTCATCGGCGGGGTGCCGATGACGAAGCTCTGACGCCGGGGCGCGGCGGTCCGCACGGGGCCGCCGCCTCGGGCCGCGCTCGATTCCTGCGTGTACGCCTCCGGCGCCCCGCTGATCACGGGGCGCCGGAGGCGTACACGCAGAATGTTCCGGTCAGGTGAGCAGGATGCCGCGCTGGGCGAGCCAGGGCTCGGGGTCGATGCGCTCGGTGCCGTTGAGCCACACCTCGAAGTGCAGGTGCGGGCCGGTCGAGAAGCCGCGGCTGCCCATCTTGGCGATCTCGTCGCCGGCCGTCACCCGCTGGCCCTCGGTCACCTCGATGGTCTCGATGTGGCCGTACACGGTGACGGTGCCGTCGTCGGCGCGCACGCGCACCCACTGGCCGAAGCCGCTGGCCGGGCCCGCGCTGATGACCGTGCCGTCGGTGGCCGAGTAGATGGGGGTGTACATGGCGTTGGCGATGTCGACGCCGCCGTGGATGGTGCCCCAGCGGGTGCCGTAGTGGGAGCTGAGCGTGCCCGACGCGGGCTTGACGTACAGCGGCCGGCGGGCCAGCGCCTCTGCCGCGGCGCGCTCGGCGGCGTACCGGGCGCCGGCGGCGAGCTGGCGCGCGGCGTCGGCGGCCTGCTGGACCTCGTCGGGCATGGTGAGCACCTGGGCGCCGCCCGCGGTGGGGACAGTCGCACCGGCGGCCGCCGTCGTGATCATCCCGGCGGCGTCGTCGGCGGCCTGCGCCGCGCCCTCGGCCGCGTCGGAGAGCACGGTGCTCGACCCGGACGCCAGCGCGATCGCGTCGGTCGTGCCGCCCTGCCCGCCGCCCGCGCCGTGCGCGAGGGTCTGCCCGGCGGCCACCACAGCGCCGGCGGCGACGGCCACGACGGCGGCGCGGCCCTTGACCGCGTGCGGGGGCTGCGGGACCCGGTGCGCGCCGCCGCGGCCGGAGGAACGGCCCGGAAGGGTGCGCAGATCGCGGAAGGCGGGGACGTCGGCGCCGGGTTCGGCGGGGGTGTCTCCAGCGGGGTTCTCGCGATTCACGATCAAGGGTCAGGTCCTCAGTCCGGCGGTGCGTGCGATCGAGGACACGGTAGCGGCCGTTAGCGCGTGGCCGAACTCGTAACCTGATCGTGATAATTACCTCGGCGACCGTAACGAAGCGATCGCATGCTTGGCAACCGGCCCGACCCAGCATGTGACTGGACGATTGTTTTAGAGGCCTCGCCACCTGCCGAGACGGCCGTCACAGCGCGTTTCACTGTGGTCGACGTCACACTCGCGCTGCGGTGGGCTCCTCATCGCGACGGCGCGGCGGCCCCGGAGGGGGTGCCGCGTTGTTCCGGGGGGAGAGCCTAGTGGCCGGGCGGGGGCGCGGTGCGAGGGGACGCGCCGTGCGCGGACGGGCGCCGGCGCCCGCAGGGTGACCACTGCGCGCATGCGGACACGAGGGCTCGCATAGGGTGGTCGGTGCCCGCGATTGCGGTGGTGTGCGGCCTTGTGACCGGCGGCACAACCGGACCGGGCATGAGATCGACCACATCACATCGGCCGATATTGTCCCGAACATACCCGCTCGGACCCATGGGCGGGCTCCAAACGCAGACGAGACGGTGAACACATGGATCTCTTCGAATACCAGGCGAAGGAACTCTTCGCCAAGCACGAAGTGCCGACGTCGCCCGGGCGTGTAACCGACACCCCCGCCGATGCGCGCACGATCGCCGAGGAAGTCGGCAAGCCGGTCATGGTCAAGGCCCAGGTGAAGGTCGGCGGCCGCGGCAAGGCGGGCGGCGTCAAGTACGCGGCCACGCCCGACGATGCGCAGCAGTACGCGCAGGACATCCTCGGGATGGACATCAAGGGCCACACCGTGCACCGTCTGCTCGTCGCCGAGGCCAGCGAGATCGCGGAGGAGTACTACATCTCCTTCCTGCTCGATCGCGCCAACCGCACCTACCT
>CAZDSL010000328.1:0-3583 GCA_964507655.1 uncultured Mycobacteriaceae bacterium
TGATGATCGGCTGCGCCACGCCCACCACCGCGCCCTCGGAGGGCGTGATCTGCGGCGTCGCGAAGTTCGCGGGCTCGAGTGGCGCGGGGCCGGCCTGGCCGATCGTGGCGCCGGAGGGGCCGTGCGCCACCGGCACCCCCACGCCCTCGAGCGCACCGGCCAGGGTCTGCCCGCCGGGGAGCGGCACGTCGGGCACCTGCACGGGCGGGATCTGCGGCGCCTCGGGCCCGCCGGGGAACAGCGGCTGGGCCGACGCCGCACCGCCCGCCAGCAGCACGCCCGCGCCCAGGCCTGCGGCGACGGCGAGCGCCCCGGCGGCGCGGGCGGCACGGCGCAGGGGACGGTGGTGGTGGTTGCGTGCGGTCATGGTCGTTCACCTCGGTCTGCGGGCCGGGCGGCCCGGCGGCATGCGGCCCCGGGCGCGGCCTGATCGGTTGTCCGCCCATCATCCCACCCGCGAATGGAGCGCGCTGAACGGCCCGGCGCAGGTCACAGTCCCGCATACGCTGGACGCCCGTTCGGAACGATTTGGTAACGATGTGAGCCAGGACACGCTTGCTGTGGCACAGTTCGGCTCGCGGCACTGATTGGCAGCGCCGCAACCGGATACCCGGAGCGCACGCCACAGCGCACACGGAAGCGCGGGCCACAACGGCGCCGCGCAAGGTTGGGAGGTCGTCATGGCCCGCAGCACCGCCCGCACCCCGTCGGTGCGTTCGTCCGGCCGGTCCGCGGCCGCGCACGCGCCCGCCGCCGGCATCGCCACCACCGTCCGCCGCCAGCACATGCGCGGCGCCAGCATCCAGACGCACCTGGTCTCGCGGGCGCTCAGCCTCACCGCGCGGCCCACCTTCTCGCTGTGGTCCTACACCAGCCGCCTGCCCTGGCCCGTGGGAGTGCTCGACCTGGCCGCCGGCGCCCTGCGCCCCGTCGACGGCACCCAGCACCAGCCCGTGCGGCTGCAGAACTGCGACGCCGAGTGGGTCCTGGGCCCCGGCGCCAGCACCGATCACGTGGTGCTCTACCTGCACGGCGGCGCGTTCCTGTGCTGCGGGCTGCGCACCCACCGGCGCATGGTCTCGCGCATCTCGGCGGTGGGCCGGGCGGCGGTGCTGGCGGTCGACTACCGCATGCTGCCGCACCACACCATCAGCGACGCGATCGCCGACGGGGTCGACGCCTACCGCTGGCTGCTGGGCAACGGCTACAGCGCCGAGCAGATCGTGGTGGCCGGCGATTCGGCCGGCGGCTATCTGGCGTTCGAGGTGCCGCTGGCCATCGCCGCCGAGGGGCTGCCCGCGCCCGCCGGCATCGTCGCGATGTCGCCGCTCACCGAGATGGACCCGGCCCGCAAGCTGGCGCATCGCAACGCGCGGCACTGCGCGATGTTCCCGCGCCACGCCATCCCCGTGCTCACCGAGCTGTCCGCCCGCATGGACGAGCGCGCCATGACCACCCGGGGCCAGGCGCCGCGCGTGTGCCCCGTCGACGCCGATCTGCGCGACCTGCCGCCCACGCTCATCCAGGTGGGCTCGCACGAGATGCTCTACCCCGACGCGGCCCTCATGGCCGACCGCCTCGCCGCCGCGGGCGTGCCGTGCGAGCTGCAGGTATGGGACCACCAGCCGCACGTGTTCCAGGCGTTCGCCGACCTCATCCCCGAGGGGCACGAGGCGATCGCCGAGGTGGGCCGGTTCATCCGCTCGGCCTGGGGCGCGCTGCTCACGCCCGTCGATTGAGCGCCCGCGGCCACCGGGGCGGCGGTTTAGGGTCGAGGGCATGACCTCCGCCGTCACCGAGGACCAGCTCCGCGAACTCGCCGCCGCGCTCCCCCGCGGCGCCCTGCTCACCGACCCCGACACCACCGCCGGCTACCGGCAGGACTGGGCCAAGCAGCCCGACGCCGGCGCGCCCGTGGCCGTCGTGCGCGCCACCTGCACCGAGGACGTGCAGGCCGTCCTGCGCTGGTCGGACGCGCACGGCGTGCCGGTGGTGCCGCGCGGGGCGGGCACGGGGCTCTCGGGCGGCTCCAGCGCGGTGGACGGGTGCGTGGTGCTGAGCCTGGAGAAGATGCGCGCCATCACCGTCGACCCGGCCACCCGCACCGCCGTCGTCCAGCCGGGGCTGCTCAACGCCGAGGTCAAGGCGGCCGTCGCCGAGCACGGGCTGTGGTACCCGCCCGACCCGTCGTCGTTCGAGATCTGCTCCATCGGCGGCAACATCGCCACCAACGCGGGCGGGCTGTGCTGCGTCAAGTACGGCGTGACCACCGACTACGTCCTGGGCATGCACGTGGTGCTGGCAGACGGCACGCTGGTGAAGCTGGGCGGCCCGCGGCTCAAGGACGTGGCGGGACTGTCGCTGACCAAGCTGTTCGTGGGTTCGGAGGGCACGCTGGGCGTGGTCACCGAGGTGACGCTGCGGCTGATCCCGCGCCAGGACCCGGCCGTGACGATGGTGGCGACGTTCGCCTCGCTGCGGGAGGCGGCCGACGCCGTGCTCGCGATCACCCGCACCATGCGGCCGGCGATGCTCGAGTTCATGGACCGCGTCTCGATCGGCGCGTGCGAGGATCACCTGCGGATGGGGCTCGATCGCACTGCCGAGGCGATGCTCATCGCGCAATCCGACGCCCCCGGCGCGCACGCCGTGGTCGAGCTCGAGCACATGGTGGCCGCGTGCGAGTCGAACGGCGCCGTCGAGGTGTTCCACACCGACGATCCTGACGAGGGCGAGGCGTTCTGCGCCGCCCGCCGCGCCGCGTTCCCCGCCGTCGCGGCGCTGGGCGAGCTGCTGTTCGAGGATGTCGGCGTGCCGATGACGCGGCTGCCGGAGCTGGTGACCGGCATCGCGGAGATCGCCGCGCGGCGCGACGTGACGATCGCCGTCGTGGCGCACGCGGGCGACGGCAACACCCACCCGCTCATCGTCTCCAGCACCGACGACGCCGACGTGGCCGCGCGCGCCGAGGCGGCGTTCGGCGAGGTGATCGAGCTGGCGCTCGCGATGGGCGGCACCATCACCGGCGAGCACGGCATCGGCCGGATGAAGAAAGCGTGGCTGCCCGGCTACCTGGGACCCGAGGCGATGGAGCTCAACCGGCGCATCAAGGGCGCGCTCGACCCGAATGGGCTGCTCAACCCCGGCGCGGTGTTCTGACGCCGGAAGCTCCAGGGGCGGGGCCGCGGCGTGCGGCCCCGCTCCTTGTGGTCTGGACGTGCCGTCCGTTGCTCAAGGGATTTAAAGTGCAAACGTTTTGAAGATTCCCTGTGCAATTGCTCGAATTTCCGCCCACAGCGCCTCGTGAAGTTGCTACGGTCCCGGTGGTCGTGTGATCTACATCATGTATTCCGGCGCATGAGCGCGTGCCGCGCCCCTCGGCTCGGCACCGCGGCACGTGCTCCGGGTGCGCGACCCGGTCACCGCCGACAGCCGCACCGGCACGGTCGTACACGTATCCGCGCCGGGGCGGGGAACCAGCAACCGAGAGGACCACTACGTGTTCACATGGAAGAAGGCGGGTGCGGCGGCATTCGCGGGAGCAATCGGCGTGGGCATGACGCTCGCGGGCGCGGGGATGGCG
>CAZDSL010000329.1:0-1730 GCA_964507655.1 uncultured Mycobacteriaceae bacterium
GGCGTGCAGTGGGGGCTGTTCGGCGGCGCGGTGGAGAACCTGGGCACCGCGCCGCACCACGAGCGCTTCATCCGGCCGCTCATCGACCTCGACCTGCTCGGCTGCTTCGCCATGACGGAGATCGGCCACGGCTCGGACGTGCAGAACCTCGAGACCACCGCCACCTACGATCCGGCCGCCGACGAGATCGTCGTGCACTCGCCCACCCCGTCGTCCACCAAGGAGTACATCGGCGGCGCGGCGCTGCACGCCCGCATGGCCGCCGTGTTCGCCCAGCTCATCGTCCCCGACGCCGACGGCGAGCCCGTCGGCCACGGCGTGCACTGCGTGCTGGTGCCGATCCGCGACGACGACGGCGCGGCCCTGCCCGGCGTCACGCTCACCGACGACGGCCTCAAGGGCGGCCTGCGCGGCGTCGACAACGGCCGCATCGCCTTCGACCAGGTGCGGGTGCCGCGCGCGAACCTGCTCAACCGCTACGGCGATATCGACGACGACGGTGTGTACTCGTCGCCCATCGAGAGCCGCGGGCGGCGCTTCTTCACCATGCTGGGCACGCTGATCCGTGGCCGCGTGAGCGTGGGCGGTGCGGCCGGCTCCGCCGCGCGCGTGGCCCTGGAGATCGCCGTGCGCTACGCCGAGCAGCGCCGGCAGTTCAGCGTGCCCGACCCCGACGAGCCGGGCGTCGACGCCTCCGCACCGGACGGTGGCGGGCCGCACGGCACCGGCGAGGTGCTGCTCATGGACTACCTGCAGCACCAGCGCCGGCTGCTGCCGCTGATCGCCCGCAGCTACGCGCTGGGCTTCGCGCAGAACGGCCTGGTGGAGACCATGCACGAGCTGCAGACGTCCGACGCCCCCGACCCGCACGAGCAGCGCGAGCTCGAGAGCCGCGCCGCCGGCCTCAAGGCCGCGCAGACCTGGCACGCCACCCGCGCCATCCAGGAGTGCCGCGAGGCGTGCGGCGGCGCCGGCTACATGGCCGAGAACCGGCTGACCGGCCTCAAGGCCGACTCCGACGTGTTCACCACCTTCGAGGGCGACAACACCGTGCTCACCCAGCTGGTGGCCAAGGACCTGCTCACCAGCTACGCCGACGAGGTGGGCGGCCTCGGCGCGGTGGGCTGGGTGCGGTTCGTCGCCGAGACCGTCGCCGACGCCGTCCGCGAGCGCACCGCCGCCCGCCAGATCATCCAGCGCATCCTCGACGCGTCCGACGAGACGCTCGAGGAGGGCGACCTGGCCGAGCGCCCGGTGCAGCTGCGCATGTTCGCCGACCGCGAGGAGCACGTGCTCGAGACGGCCGCGCGACGGCTGCGCAGCGCCATGGAGGACGCCGGCGAGGAGGGCCCGCTGGGCGAGTTCCAGGCGTTCAACTCGGTGCAGGACCACGTGCTGCGGGCCGGCCGCGTGCACATCGAGCGCGTGGTGCTGGAGGCGTTCGCCGCCGCCGTCGAGGAGTGCGCCGACGACGCCGCCCGCGAACTCCTGGGCGACGTGTGCACGCTGTTCGCGCTCGACTCCATCGAGCAGGACAAGGCCTGGTTCATGGAGCACGGCCGGCTGTCCACCGAGCGCGCCAAGGCCGTCACCCGGCACGTCAACGAGCTGTGCACGCGGCTGCGGCCGCACGCGCTCACGCTGGTCGAGGCCTTCGGGATCCCGCGCATCCTCCTCGACGCGGCGATGCTCGACGGGCCCGGCACCGATCCGGTACGGCAGGGCTGAGC
>CAZDSL010000329.1:1830-3558 GCA_964507655.1 uncultured Mycobacteriaceae bacterium
GGGCCCGGCCATCCGCTGAGCGGGGCCCGGCCGGGGCCGCCGCTAGACGAGCCTGCGCAGCCGCGCCACCTCGGCCAGCACCACGCCGGCCGCGACGGAGGCGTTGAGCGACTCCATCTCGCCCGCCATCGGCACGCCGACGATGCGGTCGCACGTCTCGCGCACCAGCCGCGACAGGCCCTTGCCCTCCGAGCCCACCACCAGCACCAGCGGATCGGTGGCGACGTCGATCTCGTCGAGCGTCATGTCGCCGCCCGCATCGAGGCCGGCCACCTGCAGCCCCGCCTGCTGCCACGCTTTGAGCGTGCGGGTCATGTTGGTGGCCTTGGCCACCGGCACGCGCGCCGCCGCGCCCGCGCTGGTGCGCCAGGTGACGGCCGTGACCGACGCGCTGCGCCGCTCGGGGATGAGGACGCCGTCGCCGCCGAACGCCGCCACCGAGCGGATGACCGCGCCCAGGTTGCGGGGGTCGGTGATGTTGTCGAGCGCCACGATCAGCGGCGGCGTGCCCGAACCCTGGGCGGCGGCGAGCAGATCGTCCGGGTGCGCGTACCTGTACGGCGGGATCTGCAGCGCCACGCCCTGGTGCACGCCTCCGGTGGACATGCGGTCGAGGTCGGTGCGCGGGACCTCCTGGATGGAGATGCCGGCCTCTGCCGCGAGCTGCACCGACTCGGTGAGGCGCTCGTCGTTCTCGGCGCCCACGGCCACGAACAGCGTGGTGGCCGGCACCTGCGAGCGCAGGCACTCGAGCACCGGGTTGCGGCCCAGGACGTTCTCGTGCGTGGCCTCGCCCGGCTTGCGCCCGCGCCCGACCACACCGCCCTGCCGCGCCTGCGACGAGCGCTGCGGCTTCGCGGCCTTCTTCGCGGCCGGGTGGTAGGGGCGCATCTCCTTCGGCGGGGTGGCGCCGCGCCCGCGCAGGCTGCGCCGGCCCTTGCCCCCGGAGCCCGCCACCTGGCCCTTCTTGGTGCCGTCCTTGCGGACGGCGCCGCGGCGTGAGGAGTTACCTGCCATGAGATTCGTCTTCCGGGTAGTGGATGCGGCCGCGCGTGCGGCCGCGGGTGTCGCGTGGGGCCATCGTCAGTCCTGCGCTCCGCGGGCACGCACCGACCACTCGGGGCCGTCGGGCGTGTCGGTGACCTCGATGCCGGCGGCGGCGAGGCGGTCGCGCACGGCGTCCGCCTCCGCCCAGTCCTTGGCGGCGCGGGCCCGGGCGCGCTGCTCGAGCTGGTCGGCGATGAGCACGTCGAGCGCCTCGGTGACGGGGCCGGCATCCGTCCCCGCCGCGCCGTCGGCCCAGTGCTCGTCGAGCGGGTCGACGCCGAGGATGCCCGTCATGGCGCGCACGGATGCGGCGCACTCGAGCGCCGCGGCATGCTCGCCCGCCTCCAGGGCACGGTTGCCCTCGGTGACGGTGCCGTGGATGACGGCCAGCGCCGCGGGGACGGACAGGTCGTCGTCGAGCGCCTCCGCGAAGGCGGGACGCCAGGCGCCCGTCTCCACCGGACCCACCCGCTCGGCCACGCGCCGGACGAAGGCCTCGATCTTGCGGTAGGCGGCGGCCGCGTCGCGCAGGGCCGTCTCCGAGTACTCGAGCATCGAGCGGTAATGCGCGCTGCCCAGGTAGTAGCGCAGCTCCTGCGGGCGCACCTGGCGCAGCACGTTGGGGATCGAGAGCACGTTGCCCAGCGACTTGCTCATCTTCTCGCCGCCCATGGTGACCCA
>CAZDSL010000330.1:0-3546 GCA_964507655.1 uncultured Mycobacteriaceae bacterium
GCCGGGGCGGGCAAGACGGCCGCGCTGGCGCAGTGGGCGGGGCAGGCGCGGGCGGCCGGCCGCCGCGTGGCGTGGCTGACCGTCACCGCCGACGACAACGACGTCCCGGTGCTCACCTCTGCTCTGGTATCCGCCCTCCGCGCGGACGCGCCGGCAGAGACGGGCAGGCCGGATGCCGCCGCGACCTCGGCCTTCACCGCGGCGACCGCCGTCATGGACGAGGTGGAGCGCAGCCCCGATGACGTGGTGCTCGTCCTCGACGACGTCCAGCAGCTGCACCGTCCCGCGGCCCTCGAGGTGCTCGACGCGCTCGCGCGGTTCCGCCCCCCACAGCTTGGCCTTGTGCTGGCCGGGAGGTACGAGCCGTCGCTGCGCTTGAGCCGCATGCGCCTGGACGGGACGCTGCGCACGCTCGGGGCCGACGATCTGGCCTTCGGCCGCGAGTGCGCGGCGGAACTGCTTTCCCAGCACGGTGTGCAGCTGGGTGCCGACGATCTGCACGTCCTGCTCACTCGCACCGCGGGCTGGGCCGCCGGCCTGCGCATGGCGGCGATGATGCTCGCCGATCGCGCCGACGTGAGTGCCTGCATTGCCGAGTTCTCGGGCGACAACCGCACCGTCGCCGACTACCTCGCCGGCGAGATCCTCGGCTCCCTGCCCCAGGAGGACCGCACCTTCCTGGTCGCCACCGCCCACGAGGAGTCCTTCAGCCTGGACTACGCGCGCGAGGTGGGCGGCCGGCCCGACGCCGCCCGCATCCTTGACCGTCTGGTCCGGTCCAACTGCATGGTGCATGAGCAGCCCGGTCCCGAGCCGCGCTACAGCTACCACCCGTTGCTGCGCAGCTATCTCGTCGCCGAGTCGGCGCGACTGCCGTCCGACGTGCGCGCGCGCATCCACGCGCGCGCGGCGACGTGGCTCGCTGCCGAAGGTGCTCCGCTGCCGGCGCTCGAGCACGCGGTCGCCGCCGAGTACACGGACGCCGAACTGTCCGAAATGTTCGCCGCCTCGGGCATCGCGGCAGTGGCTGCCGGACGGTCGGAGGCGCTGCTGGCCTTTCTCGCGACGCTGCCGGAGACGGCGGCGCGGCTGCCGGGCGCTGCGCTCGCGGGCGCTGCCGCATCCCTCGACCTGGGCGACGCTGCCGCGGCCGACGTGGCCCTCGGCCGGTACTGCGCGCGCGACGCCGGCCCGGCCGCGTGCGCCGCGGAGGAGTCCGTGCGGCTCCAGCGCACCCTGTGGAGCGGCGCAGCCCCGCCGGGCACAGGACCGTCGGCCCCGCCGTCGTCCACCCCGGCGAGATCAGCCGACGCGGTGACGGCGAGCGCGGGCGGCCACGAGCTGATCGACGCACACCGCCGCCTGGGGCGCGGCTGGCTGCTGCTGATCCGGGGCGATCGAGCCGAGGCCGTGGCCGAGCTCGAGCGGTCGGCCGCGCTGGCCCGCTCGTCCGGCGGCGTGAGGACGGCGCTGTCCGCCATGTCGGCGTTGGCCATGGCCGCCGTCGCCGCCGACACGGTGGTGGCGATGGACGAGCGCAGCAGCGCCGCCGTCGAGTACGCCCGCACGCACGGACTACTGGACGATCCGAGCGCCGTCACCGCGCACCAGGTCGCCGCGTGGGTGGCCTACCAGAGGTGCGAGTACGAGGAGGCCGAGCGCAGCATCGCGGCCGCCGAGCACGCCGAGGGGCCCGGGGTGCTTCCGGCGCTGCAGACGCTCACCCGTGGGCTCGACGCCGTCATCACGCTCGACCGAGCCGAACGCCCCTACCACTCGGCCGCCGCCCTCCACGACGTGGTCCGCACGATGGACTGGGCGCGCATGCCGGCCCGCGCCACCGGCTGCGCCCTGCTCATCCAGCTGCGCACGGCGCTGCGGGTGGGCGAGCTCAACTGGGCTCACGAGAGCCTCGCCCTGGCCGAGCAGCTCGTGCCCGGAACGCTGGAGACCGAGCTGGTGCGCATCGGGCTGCGCCTGCAGCAGGGGCGGGCCGAGGCCGCGCGCGAGCAGCTGCAGGCCGCGCTCGCGGACGGGCTGCCCGCGCTCACCCGCCGCGTCCCCGTCGACGCACTGGTGCTGGCGGCGGCGCTCGCCGAATCGGCCGGCGACCACGCCCGTGCGCACCGCGAGATGGCGGGCGCACTCGACGCTGCGCGGCCCGATACCCTGGTGCGCCCCTTCCGCGACGGCGGGCCGATGGTGGCGGGCATACTCTCCGCGGGTCTCGGGCGCTTCGGCCACTTCGACGAGTTCGCCGCGCTGGTGCTGGCACGGATCGGGGCCGCGGGCGGGCCGCACCCGGTGCTGCTCACCGCCCGCGAGCTCGAGCTGCTGGTGGAGCTGCCCTCGATGCGCACCACCGAGGAGATCGCGCAGTCGCTGTTCGTCTCGGTGAACACGGTCAAGACGCACCTGCGCAGCATCTACCGCAAGCTCGACGTGCGCTCGCGGCGCGATGCCGTCGACGCGGCCCGCGCCATCGGCCTGCTGTGATCGTCTGCGGCGGCACGTTCACCCGCGTGGGGTGAGGCACCAGGGGTGCGGCGGGTGCGATCGTCGCGGCAGGGCCGATCGGGCCCCGGCGCCCCGCGGGCGTCGCCAGCCGCCGGCGCCACGCCGGCCACCAGGGAGGTCGTGGAACATGGCCGGTCAGTCGGAAGCCTCGGAGATCGTGCGGGCGCAGAACCGCGGCGCCCTCGACGCGATGCCGTTCGACGACGAGCAGGACTTCGCCGACGCCCGCCGCGGGTTCATCGCGGCCCTCGAGCCCGGCGTGGTCACCGACGACGCGGGCGCGACGGTGTGGGACAGCGACGGCTACGCGTTCCTCGACGGCGAGTGCCCGCCCTCCGTGCACCCCAGCCTGTGGCGGCAGTCGCAGCTGTGCGTCATGCAGGGTCTCTATGAGGTGACCGACGGCATCTACCAGATCCGCGGCATCGACCTGTCGAACATGACGCTCGTCGAGGGAGACACGGGCGTGATCGTCATCGACCCGCTCATCTCGGCCGAGACGGCGGCGGCCGGCCTCGCGCTGTATCGCGAGCACCGCGGCGACCGCCCCGTCACCGGCGTCATCTACTCACACTGCCACATCGACCACTTCGGCGGAGTCAAGGGCGTCACCACGCAGGAGGACGTCGACGCCGGCCGCTGCCCGGTGCTGGCGCCGGCCGGCTTCGTCGAGCATGCCGTGGCCGAGAACGTCTACGCCGGCACCGCGATGGCCCGGCGCGCTGCGTATATGTACGGCGCGGCGCTGCCCCGCGGCCCGCAGGGCGCTGTGGGGGCGGGGCTCGGCCCCACCACCTCCACGGGCACGCCGACGCTGATCCATCCCACCATCGACATCGACCACACCGGCCAGGTGGAGACGGTCGACGGCGTGCGCATCGAGTTCCAGATGACGCCCGGCACCGAGGCGCCCGCCGAGATGAACTTCCACTTCCCCGAGCGGCGCGCCCTGTGCATGGCCGAGAACGCCACGCACACCCTGCACAACCTGCTCACGCTGCGCGGCGCCCTGGTGCGCGACCCGCACGT
>CAZDSL010000331.1:0-3534 GCA_964507655.1 uncultured Mycobacteriaceae bacterium
TCGCGGCACTTCTCGCGGAACTGCGCGTCGCCGACCGACAGAATCTCATCCACGAGCAGGATGTCGAGTTCGACGTGGATCGCCACCGAGAACGCCAGCCGCAGGAACATGCCGGACGAGTAATGCTTCACCTCGGTGTCGATGAACTCCTCGATGCCGCTGAACTCTACGATGTCGTCGAAGCGAGCCTCGGTCTCCTCCCTGGACATGCCGAGGATGGCGGCGTTGAGGAACACGTTCTCGCGGCCCGACAGGTCCGGGTGAAACCCCGCGCCGACCTCGATCAGGCCGGCGACGCGGCCGCGCGTGAAGATGTCGCCTTCATCGGGCTCGAGGACGCCGGAGATGCACTTGAGAAGCGTCGACTTGCCCGAGCCGTTGTGGCCGACGATGGCCAGCGACTCGCCCTCGTTCACCGTGAAGTCGATGCCCTTGAGGGCATCGAACGTGGTTGAGACCTGCTTCCTCTGCAGCTTCGCGATGAAGGCTTCCTTCATCGAGTGTGTGTGGCGCAGCCGAAATCGCTTGCGCACGCCACGCACAATTATGCTCGGGCGGCCTGGTGTCGCTGTCGTGTCGGTCATCAGAGATCCTGCGCGAAGTTCCTCTCGAGCTTTCGGAAGACGAGCTGGCCTATCAGCAATATGATGGCGGCCATTCCCAGGGCGATGAAGCCGTTGCGGATGTAGTGCGGTGACATCAGCATGTGCTCGGCGGTCCCGGTGAACCAGAAGGCGCGGTGGAGCATCTCGACGCCGCAGGTGAGAGGGTTCAACATGTAGATCTGCGCGATCCAGGCGGGGAATTTGTCGACCACGAGGGTCCAGCTGTAGAGCACCGGCGCGGTCCAGGTCGCGAAGATCCGGATGATCTCGACGAAGTTCTGCGCGTCGCGGAACGCGACGTTGACCGCGCCGAAGATGAGGCCGAGCCCCATCGCCAGAGTGCCCAGGATCGCGACGCCGAATACGAACGCCCACAGCGTGGCCAGCGTCGGTACCCACCCGGTCAGCAGGGCCACGGCGAGCAGCACGGCGACCTGCGGCAGGAAGTGGATGAATGCCACGATCACGGCCGCTGCGGGGAAGAGCTCACGCGGAAGATAGATTTTGCGCACGAGCGAGCGATTGCCGGTGATCGAGGTCGTTGCGTTCCCGAACGCCTCGTTGAAGAAGTTGATCCCGATCATTCCGGCGAGCAGATACACCGGAAAGTTCTCCACGTTGCGGTCGCTGCCGAGCACGATGCCCATGACGAAGTAGTAGATGATGTACTGCGAGAGCGGCTTGACATACGACCAGACCCAGCCGAGCGCGGAGTTGCGATAGCGTGTCGCAGTTCCCTTGCGCACAAGCAGGCGCAAGAGGTATCTCCGACGGAAGACGTCGATGAGGCCCTTGCTGCGACCTGGACGCTCAAACCCCGTCAGGTCGCCCAAATCCTCGACTTCTCGTGTCACGACTCGACGCATCTCCAGTCAGAATGGGCTTCGGGTGGGCGGCCGGTAGCACGCCAACGAACCATTTTAGCCACGGAAATGACGATTGCGTGTCAGTGTGCCGAATCGACCTCGGACAACCGGGTGACGACCAGGTCGCTGAGCTCCGCGACGCGCAGGCTGTCGCGGCGCACCTGATCGATTTCTTGCTTGAGTTCGGCCACCTGCCCGCGCAGGTCGTGGACCTCCGCCCGCAGGGCGATGACCTCTTCGACGTTGACCGTCATAGCCGGGGATACGCGCCGCAGGGCACGGCCAGCGGCTGATCTGACCTTCGACATTACTCGTGTGACCTTTCTCGTGGGGCGCGGACGATGGTCTCTGCCGCCGTTCGGACCCCATACGGTGTGGTGACGGATTCGACGCGTTCGATGGACAGCACCAGGCCCACCTCGATGGCGCGCTCGGTCTGCTCGGCGACCGGCAGGTGCCACGTCTGGGGCACGGTCTCAGAATATCCGCTTGGCAGGAGCGTGTACGACCTCAGCCATGCCTCACCCCCGGAGGGCGCGAGCCAGCGCAGCAGCCAGAAGAGAGTCTCGCGGCCGGGACCATTGAGCCGATCGGCGATGTGGTGGGCGAATACGGATACGGGTTTGCCGCGCCGGCGCAGGTCGACGGCCAATTCGAGTGCAAACCGACGATCGATGAGGTTGCCAAGCCGATACTCGACGCTCACGTTGGCCTCGTCGGCCAGCTTCCGAGCCCGTTCGAGTGCGGTCCAGGCGAAATCGACGCCGACGACCTCGTGCCCGAGGGACGCAAAGTACCGTGCGTTGGCCCCGGTTCCGCACCCCAGGTCGACGATGAGGCTCTCACCGCTCAGGCGCTCGGCGAAGCGCCGAGCCCCCGGCGCCGGTTCCGAGCTGGCCTCGGGCGTGTACTGGTGCGTCGCGACCCACTCGGTACGCGCGAGGTTCAGCGATTCGCCGAACCACGAGTCGAACTTGCGCAGTGTACGCTCGGGGATCTCGAACTGGAACGACGGGTCGGGAGTACGCCAGTTCTCGCCGTAGCAGGCCGTCAACCAGGCATTGGTGTCGGCTGGTGCCGGAAACTCGACGCCCTCGAGTTCGACGGTCCCGAGCGGCACGATCGCGCTGCGGTCCAGCTCGGCCTCGATGGGAATCGGCTCGTAGAACGTGCCGCCGCGGAAGAACGCGGTGAACAGGTCGACGTAGAAGTCGGTGTGGCCGTCGTCGGCGCGGACGTGCACCTGCAGGTGGGCGCCGCTGTGTCGCACCACGAGATATCCGGCGTCCACTAGAGCGCGCTCGATCGCGTAGTTCTCCCTGACCAGGTCGGCCGGATGCTCGTGCTCACTCAGGTAGGCCAGGTCGGCGTCGTCGTCGTTGTCGAGAATCTTTCCCGTTCGCACAGCGCCGAGCAGGGTGCCGCCGATGATGAAGACCGTCAGGCCGTACTCCTGCAGGGTCGTGAGTACGCGGAGCGTCGCGTCGCGAAGGCGGCCGCGGAACTCGTCGTCGCCACCCTCGAGAGCGACGCCGAGGCGACCCCACTTGTTCACCGACAGCTTGCGACCCGCGGCGTCGGTCAGGTCGATGGGGGCGCGGGAACGGCCGAACCGGAGCGTGGCATCCACCATTGTCTCGCCGCTGCCGGCGTCGATGACCGTCAGGTTGCCTACGCCGTCCAGCCGGGCCGCGAGCGCCTCCGGCCACGCCAGCCGCACTGGGCGCTCGGAGCGCGCTGGTGGCAGGCGGAACGACCAGGCCCGGTGTCCGTCGACGAGCAGCGAGTAGGTACGCTCCCGGTCCGCGGTCGCCGGAACGATGACGCCCTTCTTGTGTAGCGAGAATCCGCTCATAGCACCGCGGCGACCTTGTTGTCCCACATCGACAGCGCCGAGGCGATCGCCATGTGCATGTCCAGGTACTGGTAGGTGCCCAGGCGTCCGCCGAAGAAGACGTTCGGCTCATTCTGCGTCAACTCGCGATAGGCCAGCAGCTTCTCGCGGTCGGCGGCCGTATTCACCGGATAATAGGGCTCGTCGCCGCGCCCGGCGAAGCGCGAGA
>CAZDSL010000332.1:0-3523 GCA_964507655.1 uncultured Mycobacteriaceae bacterium
CCCCCCCTCTCTTGTGGGGGGGGGGGCCCCCCCCCCCCCCCCCCGCCACTGCTCTGTGTCTGCCGCCGGGCTACAGGTCGGAGGCGACCTTCCAGGCGGTGTGGATGGCGCCCTGGATGTAGTCGACGGAGCCGGCGTCGCCGACCACGCGCACGTCCTCGACGATGCCCTTGAGGCGCTCTTCCAGCGGCGCGGCCGGCGAGACCCCCGACGCCATGATCACCATCGACGCGGGCGCGGAAAGCTGCCGGGTGCCGGTGGTGTTTCCCTTGCGGTCCTTGTCCTCCACCGTGAACTCGACCCGATCCTTGGTGATGCGGGTGGCGTGGGCGTGCTTGTGGATGGTCACCCCGGCCTCGCGGGTGTGCCGCACGGCGGTCCAGCGGCGGGGCAGCGCCATCGGCAGGCCCAGCTGTTGGCCTTCGTGCAGCAGCGTGACGGTGCGGCCGCGCTCAGCCAGGAACTCGGCCAGTTCGAGGCCCACCAGCGAGCCGCCGATCACCACGACGTCCTTGCCCATCGGCAGGAACTTGCGGGTCACCTCGCGGATCAGCTTCGGGCTCTTGGTGATGCCGGAGAGCTTGCCCAGCCGGCCCATCACGCGCAGCAGCGGCGACTGGCCGGAGGTGTCGCCCACCCCGGTCATCAGTGAGCGCAGGGTGTCGCCGGTGTGCACGTGCGGCAGGTCGCCGCCGGGCACCTGCGGCCGCTCGCGCACCGCGCCGGTGGCGAGGATGACGACGTCGGGCCGCAGCGAGGCGATCAGCTCCGGCGTGGCCTCGGTCTTGAGGCGGATGTCGACGCCCAGGCGGGTGGTCTCGGTGCGCAGCCACTCGAGCAGCGGGTAGTTGGCCGGCGTGGTGAGCGAGGAGAACCACAGGGTGCCGCCCAGGCGGTCGGTCTTGTCGAGCACGGTGACGCGGTGGCCGCGCTGGGTGGCGATGCGCGCGGTCTCCAGCCCCGACGGGCCGGCGCCGACGATCACCACGCGCTTCGAGACCGGAGCAGTGGCGCGCGTGGGCAGCACGGCCTTCTCGTCGGCGAGGGCCGGGTTGACGGCGCAGACGGGCGTGTCGTCCCAGAAGTTCTCCTGCACGCACACGTAGCAGTTGATGCAGGGGCGCACCCGCTCGGGCGTGCCGGCGCGCAGCTTGTTGACCAGGTCGGGGTCGGCCAGGAGCTGGCGGCCCATGGCGACGAAGTCGGCCTTGCCCTCGGCGATGGCCTGCTCGCCCGTCTCGGGCAGCACGCGGCCCACGGTGATCACGGGGATCGACACGGCGGCCTTCACCTGGCCGGCGAAGTCGGTGTAGGCGCCGATCTGATCGGGCAGCGGGCCGTCGGTGAAGTTGGAGAAGGAGTTGCGGCCCCAGCCGGTGACGTCGATGGCGTCGGCGCCGGCGGCCTCGAAGAGCTTGGCGGCGGCGACGGCCTCGGGGGTGGTGAGGGCGTCGGGGTCCTCGGTACCGCCGAACTCGCGGCCGGCCACGCGCACGAGGATGGCGAGCTCGTCGCCCACGACCTCCTTGACGGCTGCGATGATCTCGCAGGCGAAGCGGGCGCGGTTCTCGAGCGAGCCGCCGTACTCGTCGGTGCGCAGGTTGTCGGCGCGGCTGAGGAAGCCGCCCGGCAGGTAGCCGTGGGCGCAGTGGATCTCCACCGCGTCGGCCCCGGACTGTTTGACGCGGCGGGCGGCGTCGACGTAGATCTGCACGACCTCGGCGAGGTCCTCGATGGTGGCCTCGTGGTAGCTGTCGGGCTTGCCGCCCGTGACCGCGGCCATCTTGGCCATCTCGGTGGGGGTGTTGTCGGCCATCGCGCTCATGTCGCGCTTGACGTGCGGCGCGGAAGGCACCAGCATCGGCTGGCCGTTGGCCGTGTCGATGCGGGCGATGCGGCCGTGGTGGACCATCTGGATGCACAGCTTGCTGCCGGCCTCGTGCACCGCGTCGGCCAGCGCCGTCAGGCCCGGAATGAACCGGTCGTCGGACAAGCCCGGCTCCTTGGTGCTGGCGGAACCCTTGGGGTAGGCGACCGAACAGCAGCCGGTGACGATCATGCCGGTGCCGCCCGCCGCGCGGGTGACGAAGTGGTCGATGTCCTCCTGCTCGATGACGCCGTCGTGCGAGACGTTCATGTCCATCGCGGACAGGACGACGCGGTTGCTCAGCTGCACGGGGCCGATGCGTCCCGCGGCGAGGAGATGAGGGAAGGTCTTAGTCTTCGAGGCCATGATGAGAGCGTAGGCACGGCGCCCATGCATAATGGGGGGGTTTTCGATGACTAGGAGCCGCGATCGGTGATCGTGGCGACAAGGTGACGGGGGGTGCTGGGCCTGTGACGCGCCGGCGGTTCCGCTTCACCGGGGCCCTCGACGCGTCAGTCGCCGGCATCCTCGATGTGCCCGACGGCCCGCCGCGCGGCACGGTGCT
Source organism: uncultured Mycobacteriaceae bacterium (assembly GCA_964507655.1). GTDB lineage: Bacteria > Actinomycetota > Actinomycetes > Mycobacteriales > Mycobacteriaceae > Tomitella. The sequence continues at coordinate 2,433 of CAZDSL010000332.1, forward strand.
CTACGCGCACTGCTTCACCTGCTCCAAGGACACGATCGCCTCGGCGCGCATCAGCCGGGCGCTGGTGGAGGCCGGCTTCGCGGCGGCGCGCATCGACTTCACCGGGCTCGGCGAATCGGGCGGCGACTTCCGCGACACCACGTTCAGCACCGACCTGGAAGACCTGGTGCTCGCCGCCGAGCACCTGCACGGCGAGGGGTTCGCGCCCGACGTGCTGGTGGGGCATTCGCTGGGCGGAGCCACCGTACTGGCCGCGGCGCGCTGCATCCCGGGCGTGCGGGCTGTGGCGACGGTGGCCGCGCCGTACTCGGTGGCCGAGGTGAAGCGGCACCTGGTGGACGAGCGGGAGCGGATCGAGCGGGACGGGGAGGCCGACGTGCCGCTCGCCGGCCGGCCGATGCGCATCACCCGCGAGTTCGTGCGCGATCTCGACCGGCACGACATCGCCGGCAGCATCGCCGGGCTGGGCATGCCGGTGCTGCTGCTGCACTCGCCCGACGACCGCGAGGTGCCCTTCCGCGACGCGCAGCGCCTCTACGCCGCCGCGTGCGATCCGAAGCGGCTGGTGCCCCTGGACGGCGCCGACCACCTGCTCGCCCGCCGGGGCGCTGCGGTGCGGGCGGGCGGGGTCATCGCGGAGTGGGCGGTGCGGCAGGTCACGGGCTGACGCCGCCCGCCGTCGTCACCGCCCCGGCCCCGCCGCCATCACCGCCAGCAGCTCGTAGACGACGTGGGCGGCGGCGATGCCGGTGATCTCGGCGTGGTCGTAGGCGGGCGCCACCTCCACCACGTCCGCCCCCAGCAGCGCGCGCCCCGCCAGCGCCCGCAGCGTGAGCAGCAGCTCGCGCGAGGAGAGCCCGCCCGCCTCGGGGGTGCCGGTGCCGGGCGCGTGCGCCGGATCGAGCACGTCCACGTCCACCGACACGTACACGGGGCCGTCGCCGAGCCTCCGCAGCATCCGCCGCGCCACGCCCGCCACGCCCTCGGCCTCGTAGGCGTCGGCGGGGATCACCTGGAAGCCGAGCACCTCATCGTCGGCCAGGTCGTGCTCGGAGTACAGCGGCCCGCGGGTGCCCACGTGCACCGAGCGG
>CAZDSL010000333.1:0-3516 GCA_964507655.1 uncultured Mycobacteriaceae bacterium
CCGGTCTGCGGATTGCGGGGGTGTTTTGCCTGGTCGGCGTGCAGAGTGGCTCGCGAATGCAGAGTGGCTCGCGGTTTCAGGCTGCAGGGCGGGTGCTGTCCTGCGGGAATGCCGGCGGCGCCGGATGGGGTGGCGGCGTCATCGCCCGTGGGAAGCGTGCGCCGGCGTCACCCGCGGCGCAGCTTGTTGCGCGGAATGTAGATGTCGCGCGGATCGAACGGATCGATCAGCTGCATGGGGATCAGCTCGGCGATGGCGCGGGCGTCATCGATCTTGCGCTGCAGGGCGCCCGGCTGCATGAGATCGCGCCACCCCCACCGGGCCACGACCAGCGCGCACTGGCGCAGTGCGTCCTCGCGCACCTTTTCCGCGACGGCCACCCGCCCAGGGTCCTCGGGCGGAGGCAGCTCCTCGGAGCCCTCGTACTTCTGACGGCCGTCGAATTCGCCGACGATGCCCTCGTCCTCCAAGAAGAAATCGACGCGCGCGAGTTCGGTGCCGTCGCGGCGGATCACACGTTGCAGCTGTGGATGGATGCCGAGGTCGTGCAGCATCAACCTGCTGAGCGATTCGCCCGGGCTTTCTGCACGGCAGTCCATCGCCTCTACGCTCGTGATGGCCCGCCAGATTCCGTGACGGCCGCGTGCCCGAAGGCAGGCCTCGGCCAGATCATCGGACGTGACCAGCGCATTGTTGAGCGCGTTGTCGCCGATCGCGACCGCCTGCGAGAACTCGAGCGACAGCGCCAGGTCGATGACGGTGCGGGCGACGGTGGTGACCGGGATGCCGTCCACCTCGGTGATCTCGTCGGGCGCCAGTGGAGCCACATGCAGGTGGCGGCGAGTGCTGGTGGTGCCTCCGCTGGTCCCCTCCCTGGTCATGTGCACGCGCGCGAGCCCGAGATTCAGCAACGGCAGCCCGTGCAGTGCCGCGGCCGAGAGGTGGCTGACCACCGCGGGAAGACGGTTCTTGGCGACGGCGGCGCGAACGGCGATGAGATGCTCGGCGCGCCGGGCCTTCTGCGGCGGCGTATCGCGGTACACGCCGGGACGGACGCGCGCGAGTGTGCCGTCGGCGATCATCTTCGTGATGTGGTGGTCATCGAACCCCCTGCGCAGTGCATCCGCCCGGAAACTCAACCGTGTGCCCCCCATGGCGCCCAGCGTGCCGGAGGCGCCCGCCGTGTGCGAAGAGCGGCTGTGGAGAATGCGGTGGCTTGGGGAAAACCGGCGCCGATCTCAGCTCGGACGGTGTAGCCTCGCGCGGCCGATCGGCGACGTTGCGGGCGGCGGGCGCTGTCCTGCGCGAATGACGGCGGGGGTGGATGTGGCGCCGGCCCGATGCGGTGGTTCGCGAGCCGGTCTGCCTTTTGCGCACCGGTTGTGCGGTTCGCGAGCCGGTCTGCGGATTGCGGGGGTGTTTCGCCTGGTTGGGGTGCAGAGTGGCTCGCGGATGCAGAGTGGCTCGCGGTTTCGGGCGGTGGGGCGGGTGCTGTCCTGGGGGAATGCCGGCGGGGGTGGATGTGGCGCCGGCCCGATGCGGTGGTTCGCGAGCCGGTCTGCCTTTTGCGCACCGGTTGTGCGGTTCGCGAGCCGGTCTGCGGATTGCGGGGGTGTTTCGCCTGGTTGGGGTGCAGAGTGGCTCGCGGATGCAGAGTGGCTCGCGGATTCGGGCGGTGCGGTGGGTGCCCGCCTGCCGCACCCCCGGCCTCCGCACCCCCGCCCCAGACCCGCCACGGCCCGCCGCCGAGCCGATAGCCTCCGTGGCATGACCTCCGACACCCCGGGGCCGGCCGGATCGCCGCACGCCGCCGAACCCCCCGACGCCGCCGAACCCCCCGACGCCGCCGAACCCCCCGACACCGCCACCGGCATCGCGGCGGCCGTGCAGGCGGGCACGATCGCGCCGTCGGACGCCGTCGAGCGGTCGCTGGCGCGCATCGAGGCCCGTGACCGCGACCTGGGCGCCTTCCGCCGGGTGCGCGTCGCCGAGGCCCGGGCGGAGGCGCGGGCGCTGGCCGGCAGGCGTGACCTGGCGGAACTGCCGCTGGCGGGCGTGCCGGTGGCGGTAAAGGACGTGATGGCGGTGGCGGGCGAATCGGTGCGCCTCGGCTCTGCGGCCACCTCGCCGGCCCCGGCGGCACACGACGACGAGCTGGTGCGGCGGATGCGTGCGGCGGGCGCGGTGATCGTCGGCATCACCGCGGTGCCGGAGCTGTGCATCTTCCCCACCACCGATTCGTCGTTCGGCATCACCCGCAATCCGTGGGACCGCACGCGCACCCCGGGCGGCTCGTCGGGCGGATCCGCGGCGGCCGTCGCCTCGGGCATGGTGCCGGTGGCGCACGGCACCGACGGGCTGGGGTCGATCCGCATCCCGGCGGCCGACTGCGGCCTGTTCGGGCTCAAGCCGGGGCGCGACCTGCTGCCGTCGGGGGAGGGCGCGGAGTCGTGGTTCGGGATGTCGGAGTCGGGCCCGCTGGCCACCACCGTCGGCGATGCCGCGCTGCTGCTCTCGGTGCTGGCCGACCGCCCCGCGCTGGCGGATCCGGCGCCGGCGGAGGGCCTGCGCATCGGCGTGGCCGCCGGCACCCCGAGCCCGCTCACACCGCTCGATCCCGCTCTCGCGGCGGCGCTCGAGCGGGTGGGGGACGCGCTGCTGGGCGCGGGCCACCAGGTGACGCGCGCCGTCGTCCCCTATCCGGCCGACCCGCTGGGGCTGCTGGCGCGCTGGACGCGGGGCCCCGCCGTGCAGGCGCGGGGCCTCGACAGGCGGCAGCTGGCCCCGCGCACCCGCGTGCACACCGCCGTGGGCCGCGCGGTCGACCGGCTGGGCCTCGTCCGCGACGGCTACGTGCGGCGCATCGAGCGCGACGTGCACGAGCTGTTCTCCTCCGTCGACGTGGTGCTCACCCCGACCCTGCTGCAGACCGCCCCGCCCGCCCGGCGGTGGTCCGATCGGGGCTGGCTGCCCAACGTCGTCTCGTCGGTGCGGTACGCCTCGTATCCGGGCCTGTGGAACCTCGTCGGACTGCCCGCGGCGAGCGTGCCGGCGGGGATCCACCCGGGCGACGGCATGCCGATCGGCGTGCAGATGGCGGGTCCGCCCGGCAGCGAGGCGACGCTGCTGGCGCTGGCCGCGCAGATCGAGCGGCTGCTCCCGTGGCGGCGCGTCGCACCCGCGTACGTGCCCGGCGCGGGCGCCTGAACGGGGGCGGCGTGACGGGGGCCCGGCCGGAGCGTGGCCCACGTCGCCCGCGGCCCGGGAACCCGCGGCGGCCCGCACGCGTTGAACAGTGGACGGGCCCTCTCCGCCCGGTCCGCCGCGGTGCGGACGGGGCGGGCGTGGGCCGGTGTGCGCGCGACGTGTGCGGACGTCCGGGTACGCTGGAGGTTCCGGTGATCCGGAGGCTCCGGTGGGTTGCCGCGGGACGCATCATCGGGCGTGCACATCGGATATTTCGTGACCGGAAGGACTTGGCCACCGCGGCCGACGCTGTATGAACCGTAAGACGGT
>CAZDSL010000334.1:0-1396 GCA_964507655.1 uncultured Mycobacteriaceae bacterium
CGCGCCCGCCGGCGGTGCGCGGCGGACCGGTCGCCGCACCGGCCCGTCAGCCGCCGGCCCGGGCATCCGTGTAGGCCTGCAGGCCCCGGGCGGCGACATCGCCGACGGCGCCGATCACCTCGCCCAGCTGCGGGTCGGCGCCCGCCGCTCCGGCCACCGAACCGAGCACGTCGGCGGCCCGCTGGAGGTTCGCGGGGGTCAGCGCCGCGCCGACGATGCCGAGCGGGTCGCCGGCCGGGCCCTCGCCGTCGGGGGCCGTGCCGCCGGGCACCCCGGGCACCGCGGCCGGCGGGATGACGCTCGCCGGCGCGTCCTGGCCCTCGATGCTGAACCAGTCGGACTTCAGCCCCAGCTTCACGCGCGCGTCCTCGCCGGTGACGTCGACCGTCTTGTCGGCGCCCACCACGTGCAGGGTCACCACGCGGCCCCCGTCGGCGCCCAGCCCGTTGCGGGCCGACACCGTCATCTCGCGCAGCGGGCCCACGCCGAACGCGTCGGACACCTCCTGCGCCGAGACCTGCTGTGTCCAGTCGTGGTCGGGCGAGGCCGTGTCGCCGGCGTCCTCCACCGCGGGGAAGTCGCCGCCCGCCGTCCAGCCGCCCGTCGACGCGGAGAACTCGGTCGACACCGGCTGCCCGCCGCGGGTGACCGTCATGCCCGACGTGCCCGCGACGGCCGCATCGGTGCGCGGGTCCTCCGCCGAGGTGCCGGCGTACACCTGGCAGGCCTGCGTGTCGCAGGTGTCGGCGTAGGCGTAGCGGTGCTGCGCGGCGGCGTACGAGCGGGCGGCGATGGCCTGCGCCTTGAGCGCCTCGCCCGCCCCCTTGTCTGCCCAGCCCGCCGAGATCTCCTTGGGGACCACGCCGCGCAGGTAGTCGTCCATGCCCACGTAGTTGACGCTGCGGGCGTCGCCGCCGTCCAGCGCCACGCCCAGGTCGCCGCGGTAGGAGTCGCCGCCGCACACCGTGAGCGTGCCGCCGTCGGCGGGCGAGACGCGCGGCGCGTCGGTGGCGAACTTCTCCCCCGGCGCGCCGCCGCAGCCCTGCGTGACGGTGACGTCGGCGCCGGCCGGGGTGGGGTGCAGGGTCACGGCCTGCCCGGCGGGGACGGGGCGCCCGCCCACGGTCATCGGGCCGGAGGAGGTGACGGCCAGGTCCTTGCCGTCGAGGCCCATCAGCCGCACCGAGACGGGGCCCGGATCGAGCCGGGTCAGCTCGGTGCCGCCGTAGAAGTGCTCGATGATCTGCCGCGCGCTCCAGCCCTGGTCCACCGCGTAGCCGTAGGCGCCCCACTGGCCCATGCCGCGGCCGTGCCCGTGCCCGTGGCCGTCCAGCGTGAAGGTGGTGGTGGCGTCGGCCAGCGGCACCGCGGCCGCCCGCACCGGCGCCGCGCCCTG
>CAZDSL010000334.1:1496-3497 GCA_964507655.1 uncultured Mycobacteriaceae bacterium
CCTGCTGCGAACTGCCCTGCGAGCACGGCCACGGCGGCGGCCGCGGCCAGCACCGGCACCGTGCCCGCGGCGGCCAGCCTGCGCCCCACGCGGCGTCGCCGCCACCGGGCCGCGTCCGGGCCGCGCACGGTGCGCAGCAGGGCCGTCGGGTCGAGTGGGGTCAGCGGTGATCGGTGCATCGGCGTGCTCCTCGTCGAAGGGGTCGATTCCGCGGTTGCCTCCACCGAGGAAAGCACACTCCAGTCACATGTGTCACACGATCATCACGAACCACATGAATCACACGCATGTGATTCAACCTGCGGAAATGCGCTGGATGAGGGCGCCGAATCCGGGGGCGGTCCGCCTCGCGCGAGCGCTCAGCCCCACCAGCGCTCGAGCACGAGCGCCACGCCGCTGTCGTTGTTGGAGGCGGTGATCTCGTCGGCCACCGTGAGCAGCTCGGCGTGCGCGTTGCGCATGGCCACGCCGTGCCGCGCCCACGAGAGCATCGGCACGTCGTTGGGCATGTCGCCGAACGCGATGACGTCGCCCGGATCGATCGCGGACCGCGCGGCGACGTCGGCCAGGCCGGTGGCCTTGGTGACGCCCGGCGCGGCGATCTCCACCAGGCCGTCGTCGGTGGAGAAGGTGAGGTCGACCTGGCCGGCCAGCTCGCGCGCGAGCACGTCGCGCATCGCGGCGCTGGGCATGTGCGGGTCGCGCACCAGCAGCTTGACGGCGGGCGCGAGCACCAGCTCGGACTCGGCCACCCGCGTGCCCCGCGGGCTCTCCCAGGCGTGCTTGTAGCGCGGGGTGGTGACGAACTCGAGCGCGGCGGCCGAGCGCGCACCCGGCTCGATGCGCTCCGCCGCCAGCGCCGCGCCCGGCAGCACGGCGGCGACCCGCTCGGCCACCCGCTCCAGCGTGGCCGGCTCGAGGGCGTGCGCGGCGAGGACCTCGTCGGTGGCGCTGTCGAACACCACCGCCCCGTTGGCGCACACGGCCAGCGGGGGGTGCGCGAGCTGATCGGCGATCTGGCGGATCCAGCGCGGCGGGCGGCCGGTGCACAGCACGAAGGCGGCGCCGTCCTCCACCGCGCCGGCCAGCGCGGCACGGTTGCGCGCGCTCACGCGCATGGCATCGTCGACGAGGGTGCCGTCGACGTCGCTCGCGATCAGCTGCGGACGCCTCACCAGACTTCCGGGCCCTTCCTCTTCCTGCGCCACCGGCGGCGGGGCGCCGCATCGGGGGAGGCCGCCTGCTCCGACCGGCGGGCACGGCGCGCGGCGCGCTCGGCCGCGTCGGCCTCGTCCAGCGCGGTGGCCTCCTCGAGCGTGGGTGCGCCGCCGCCCAGCGACGCCGGCACCCAGTACTCCCCCTCAGGATACGGGCCCGCCTCGTGCACGTACTCCGCGCGCAGCTCGTCGAGGATGCGCGACATCGCCTCCTTGACCCGCGCGGTGAGCTCCTCGGGCGTGCCCTCGGGGGCGATCGGCTCGCCGGTGCGGATGAGGATGGGCAGCTTCGTGCGCCCCAGGTGCTTGGGATGCCCCTTGGTCCACACCCGCTGCGAGCCCCAGATCACCACCGGGACGATCGGCACGTCCGCCTCCAGCGCCATCCGCGCCGCGCCCGTCTTGAACTCCTTGAGCTCGAAGCTGCGGCTGATCGTGGCCTCGGGGAACACGCCCACCAGCTCGCCGGCGCGCAGGCGCTCGACGGCCTCGCGGTACGACTCGGCGCCCGCGCCGCGGTCCACCGGGATGTGCCTCATCCCGCGCATCAGGGGGCCGGAGACCTTGTGGTCGAAGACCTCCTTCTTCGCCATGAACCGGATGAACCGGCGCACATCGAAGGCCGCGTACCCGGCGTAGGTGAAGTCCATGTAGCCGGTGTGGTTGATGGTGATGACGGCGCCGCCCACGGCCGGGATGTTGCGCGACCCCGTGCGGGTGAAGCGGAGGCCCTCGAACGCGAAGACTCCCTTGGCGAATCGGATGACCGAGCCGTAGACAGGTT
>CAZDSL010000335.1:0-3467 GCA_964507655.1 uncultured Mycobacteriaceae bacterium
GCATCGGGCGCATCGCCCGGCGCACCTACCAGCTCGAGGACATCGACATCGTCCCCTCGCGCCGCACCCGCTCGGCCCGGGAGGTGTCCACCGCGTGGCAGATGGACGCCTACCGGTTCGACATCCCGGTGCTCGCGCATCCCACCGACGCGCTCGTCTCGCCGCAGTTCGCGATCGAGCTGGGCAAGCGCGGCGGCCTGGGCGTGTTCAACGGCGAGGGCCTGTGGGCCCGCCACCGCGACGTGGAAGACAAGCTCGCGCGCCTCATCGAGGTGGCCGAGGGTGAGGACGGCCCCCCCGCCGCCACCCGCATGCTGCAGCGGCTGCACGCCGCGCCCATCGACCCCGACCTGCTGGGCGAGTCGGTGGCCGCGATCCGCGACGCCGGCGTCACCACCGCGGTGCGCGTGAGCCCGCAGAACGCCGCCGCCCTCACCCCGCACATCGTGGCCGCGGGCGTCGACGTGCTGTTCATCCACGGCACCATCATCTCGGCCGAGCACGTGGGCTCCGGCGCGGACGAGGCCGCCGAGCCGCTCAACCTCAAGACGTTCATCGCCGAGCTCGACGTGCCCGTGGTGGCCGGCGGCGTCAGCGACCACCTCACCGCGCTGCACCTGATGCGCACCGGCGCGGCGGGCGTCATCGTCGGCTACGGCGCCGCCGACGGCGTCACCACCACCGGCGAGGTGCTGGGCATGGGCGTCCCCATGGCCACGGCCATCGCCGACGCGGCCGCCGCCCGGCGCGACTACCTCGACGAGACGGGCGGGCGCTACGTGCACGTCATCGCCGACGGCGACATCCACACCTCCGGCGACATGGCCAAGGCCATCGCGTGCGGCGCCGACGCCGTGGTGCTGGGCACCCCGCTCTCGCTCGCCGCGGAGGCTCCGGGCAAGGGCTGGTACTGGCCCACCGTGGCCGCGCACCCGTCGATGCCGCGCGGCGCGATCGTGCCGGTGACCTTCGACGAGCGTCCCGGCCTCGACACGGTGCTCGCCGGCCCGGCCGACGACCCGTTCGGCTCGCTCAACCTGGTGGGCGGTCTGCGCCGGTCGATGGCCAAGTCGGGCTACTCCGACCTCAAGGAGTTCCAGCGCGTGGAGCTCAGCGTGCGCGGCTGACGCGGCGCGGCGGGTACGTGCGCACGAGGGCGCCGGGGTTCCTCCCCGGCGCCCTCGCCGCGTCCGGCGCTGTCCGTACCCGTCCGGCACGTGTACGCGGTACCGATCGTAATAGTAAGCTGCGTCGCACAGGCTTCGGCGGACCGGCGAGCAGGAGGCAGCGGCATGGCGGCAGGCACGGACGGGCTCGACTACGACGTGATCGTGGTCGGCTCGGGATTCGGGGGCAGCGTGACGGCGCTGCGGCTCACCGAGAAGGGCTACCGGGTGGGGGTGCTCGAGGCCGGGCGCCGCTACGCCGACGACGAGTTCGCCGCCACCAGCTGGGACCTGCGCCGGTTCCTGTGGGCGCCCAAGCTCGGCTGCTTCGGCATCCAGCGCGTGCACCTGCTGCGCGACTGCCTCATCCTGGCGGGCGCGGGCGTGGGCGGCGGCTCGCTCAACTACGCCAACACGCTCTACAAGCCGCCGTCGTCGTTCTTCACCGACCCGCAGTGGCGCGACATCTCCGACTGGGAGGACGAGCTCACCCCCTACTACGAGCAGGGGCGGCGGATGCTCGGCGTGGTGCAGAACCCCACCATGACGCCGGCCGACGAGATCATCAAGTCGGTGGCCGAGGACATGGGCGTGGGCGACACCTTCGTGCGCACCCCGGTGGGCGTGTACTTCGACGAGCCGGGCGTGACCAAGCCCGACCCGTACTTCGGCGGCGCCGGCCCCGAGCGCACCGGCTGCATCGAGTGCGGCGAGTGCATGACGGGCTGCCGGCACGGCGCCAAGAACACGCTGGTCAAGAACTACCTGGGGCTGGCCGAGCGGGCCGGGGCGCAGGTGCACCCGCTCACCACCGTCACCGACGTGCGCCGCGGCGCCGACGGCACGTGGCGGGTGGCCACCGAGCGCACCGGGGCGTGGGCCCGCAAGCAGCCGCGCACGTTCACCGCGCGCTACGTGGTGATGGCCGCCGGCACGTGGGGCACGCAGAACCTCATGCACCGGCTGCGCGACACCGGCTCGCTGCCCGGGCTGTCCGACCGCCTGGGCGTGCTCACCCGCACCAACTCCGAGTCGATCGTGGGCGCCGGCAAGTACAAGGTGGACCCGCAGATGGACCTCACCCGCGGCGTCGCCATCACCTCGTCGTTCCACCCCACGGAAGACACGCACATCGAGCCGGTCCGCTACGGCAAGGGCTCCAACGCGATGGGCCTGCTGCAGACGCTGATGACCGACGGCGACGGCCCCATCCCGCGCTGGCTCAAGCTGATCCTGCTCATCCTGCGCCACCCGTACAAGACGGTGCGGCTGCTCAACACGCGGCACTGGAGCGAGCGCACCATCATCGCGCTGGTGATGCAGAACCTCGACAACTCCATCACCACGTTCACCAAGCGCGGGCGGCTGCTGCGCCGGCGGCGGATCACCAGCAAGCAGGGGCACGGGCAGCCCAACCCGTCGTGGATCCCGGCCGGCAACGAGGCCACCCGCCGCATCGCCGACAAGATCGACGGCGTGGCGGGCGGCACGTGGGGCGAGATCTTCAACATCCCGCTCACCGCGCACTTCCTGGGCGGCTGCGTGATCGGCGACGGGCCCGACACGGGCGTCATCGACCCGTACCACCGGGTGTACGGGTATCCGACGATGTTCGTGGTGGACGGCGCGGCGGTGTCGGCGAACCTGGGCGTCAACCCGTCGCTCACCATCACCGCGCAGGCCGAGCGTGCCGCCGCGATGTGGCCCAACAGGGGCGAGGCCGACCCGCGCCCCGCGCAGGGCCAGGGGTACCGGCGCATCAGCCCGGTGGCGCCGCACAGCCCCGTGGTGCCGGCCTCGGCCCCCGGCGCGCTGCGGCTGCCCATCACGCCCGTGTAGGGGGCAGGGTGCGGTGGTGCGCGTGCTGGCCTTTGCGCCTCACCAGCCTCACCAGCCTCACCAGCCCCGCCCTGGTGCCCGCCCCGCCCGTCCCCGGACGCGTTGGGTTAACCCTTGGCAGGAATCGCCCCGCGAAAACTGCCAAGGGTTAACCCAACGCGGGGTGGGCGGGGCTGGCGGGTGCGGGGCTGCTGCGGGGTGCGCGCCTCATGCGGCACACTGGCACCATGGCGAAGCAGAAGAAGCGCTGGGCGGAGTTCTCGCCGGCGGGGCGCATTGTCGTGGCGGCACTGGCGGTGCTGCAGGTGCTGCTGGCCGGCGCGGCGTGGGCCGACCTGGCCCGGCGCGACGCGGCGCAGGTGAACGGCAGCAAGCGGGCCTGGGCGTGGGGCATCGCGGTGAACTTCGCCGGCCCCGTCGCCTACTTCCTCCGGGGACGCCGCACCCGGTAGCCGGCGGTCA
>CAZDSL010000336.1:0-3462 GCA_964507655.1 uncultured Mycobacteriaceae bacterium
AGGGCGCGCGCACGGCCGGGACGGGGCCGGTGGTCGTCCTCGACGAGCCCACCACCGGCCTGCACCTGGCGGATGTGGAGAACCTGCTGGCGCTGCTCGACCGGCTCGTCGACGAGGGCCACACGGTGGTGGTGGTCGAGCACCACCAGGCGGTGATGGCGCACGCCGACTGGATCATCGACCTGGGCCCCGGCGCCGGACACGAGGGCGGGCGCGTGGTGTTCGAGGGGACGCCGCGCGAGCTGGTGCGGCGGCGCTCGACGCTCACCGGCGAGCACCTGGCGGCCTACGTGGGCGGATAGGGGGGCGGTCGAGGCGCGCACGAGCCCGCACGCCCCGCCGCCCCTGGCCCCGCCCCGAAACAGGAGCGGGCCCGGCCGCGTTCTGGTGAGATGGAATGGGCCTCGCAGTCGAGACCTCGATCTGACACGGATCTAGGAGTCACCAGTGAACCTGAAGCCGAAGAACGCCCGCCTCCGCCGCCTGCCGCTGCGCCTCGTGCCGGGGCTGTTCATCCTCAACTCGGGCGTCGGCAAGCTCGCCCTCGACGACGACGGCGCCGCCGGCCTGCAGGGCATGGCCGCCAACGCCGTCCCGCAGGTCAAGGCGCTGAGCCCGGGCACCTTCGGCAAGGTGCTCGCGGGCGCCGAGATCGCCATCGGCAGCGCGCTGCTCGCCCCGTTCGTGCCCACCGCCGCGGCGGGCGGCGCGCTGGTCGGCTTCAGCACCGGCCTGCTCACCATGTACGCGCGCACGCCGGGAATGCACGAGGAGGGCTCGCCGCGGCCCACCCAGCAGGGCACCGCCATCGCCAAGGACTCGTGGCTGTTCGCGATCGGCACGAGCCTGCTCCTCGACGCGGCGCTCACGCGCGGGTGCACGCGGGGATGCGGCAAGGGTGACGCCGAGGAGGCCGCCGCCGACGAGCAGTAGCGCAGCGCGGCCCGGCCCCGACGGCAGCCGGGGCGGGCGCGGCCGATCGAGCACCGAGGAGGTGCGCCATGCGGGTGGCGCTGCTGCAGGGGCCCGAGGCCGTCGAGTTCGACGCCGCCCTGGCCGAGGTGGCGGCGTCGGCCCGGGCGGCCGCGGAGTCGGGCGCCGCGATCCTCGTGTGCTCCGAGCTCACCGCCACCGGCTACCGCGGCCCGCTGCGCCCCGAACCGCGGCCGGGCGCCGGCACCCCCGGCCGCATCGGGCGCACCATGGCGCAGGCGGCGCGCGACGCGGGCATCGCCCTCGCCTACGGCTACGTGGAGCAGGGGCGGGGCGGCGACGGGGAGGCGGGACGCACCGGCGCACCGGCCCCGCTCTACAACGCCGTCGCCGTGCTCGGCCCCGACGGCGCGCCGCTGGCCCACTACCGCAAGACGCACCTGTACCGCCCGCCCGTCGCCGACGACGCCGGCCCCGGCGCCCCGCCCGACGGCCCCGACGATTCCCGCTTCACCCCCGGCGACGAGCCCGTGGTGCAGTTCGCGCTCGGCGGCCTCACCTGCGGCGTGCTGATCTGCTACGACGTCGAGTTCCCCGAGGCGGTGCGCGCGCACGCGCTGGCCGGCACCGACTGGCTGCTCGTGCCCACCGCGCTCGCCTACCCCGACGACCACGTCGCCCGCATCCTCGTGCCGGCGCGCGCGGTGGAGAGCCAGCTGTTCGTCACCTACGTCAACCGCATCGGGCAGGAGCCGTCCGCGCGCGAGGGCGGCCCCGTCACCTACTACTGCGGGCACACCTGCGCCGTCGCCCCCGACAGCACCGAGTTCGCCCGCGCCGGCGACGGCGCCGAGCTGCTGGTGGTCGACCTCGACCCCGAGCTGCTCGCGCGCTCGCGCCGCCGCAACACCTACCTGCGCGACCGCCGCCCCGGGCTGTACGGCGCTCCGGGGGGTGCGCGCGGCGAGGGCGGCGCGCCGTGACGTCGCCCCCCGCCGCGGGCCGGGGCGCGCCGCTGACGATGACGGTGCCCGACTTCCCCTTCCCCTACGACCTCTACCGCTCCCACCCGGCGGGCCTCGGCACCGTCCCGCGCGCGGCGCACGGCACCGAGGTGGCGGTGATCGGGGCGGGGCTCGCGGGCGTCGTCGCCGCCTACGAGCTCATGCGGATGGGCCTGCGGCCGGTGGTCTACGAGGCGGAGCGCGCGGGTGTGCGCGGCGGCGCGCGGGCCGGAGGCCGGGCCGGAGGCCGGGCCGTGATCGGCGGGCGGATGCGCTCGGCGCGGTTCGACGGGCACCCGGGCAGCGTCGCCGAGCTGGGCGCGATGCGCTTCCCGCCCTCGTCGGCCACCCTGTTCGGCTACCTCGACGAGGCGGGGCTGACCACGGTGCCGTTCCCCAACCCGCTCACCCCCGCGGCGGGCGAGACGGTGATCGACCTCAAGGGCCGCACCGTCCGCGGCCGCACCCTGGGCGAGCTGCCCGCCGTGTTCGCGCGCGTGGCCCGCGAGTGGGAGGCCGCGCTGCAGGACGGCGCCGGCCTGGCGGAGCTGCGCGAGGCGATCCGCGCGCGCGATCCGGCCCGCATCGCCGCGCTGTGGCATCCGCTGGTGCGCCGCTACGACGACACCACCTTCCACCGCTTCCTGGTGGACTCGCCGCACCTGCGCTCGTTCGCCGACCGCGAGCTGTTCGGCCAGGTCGGCTTCGGCACCGGCGGCTGGGACACCGACTTCTCCAACTCGATCCTCGAGATCCTGCGGGTGGTGGCCACGGCCGCCGACGAGGACCATCGCGGGGTCGCGGGCGGCTGCGCGCAGCTGCCGCGGCGGCTGTGGGAACGCGCGCCCGCGTGCACGCACTGGCCGGCCGGAACGTCGCTCGCGTCGCTGCACGAGGAGGGCGACCCGCGTGGCGCCGTGGTGGGGCTCGAGCGTGCGGGCGGCGGGCGATTCGCCGTCGCCGACGCCGACGGGGGCGTCGCCGAGTATCCGGCCGTGGTGCACACGGCACCCGTGTGGATCCTGTTGAACGCCATCCGCACCGACGAGACTCTGCTGGACGCCGCGCACTGGAGCGCCGTCGAACGCACCCACTACATGGGCTCGTCCAAGGTGTTCGTGCTGGTGGACGGGCCCTTCTGGCGTGAGACGGATGCCGCGGGCCGCCGGCTGATGGGGATGACGCTCACCGACCGGATGCCGCGCGGCACCTACCTGCTGGACGGGCCCCTGGCGGGCAGCGGCCCCGAGGCGGTGCTGTGCCTGTCGTACACCTGGGCCGACGATTCGCTCAAGCTCGTGCCGCTCGATGCCGCCGAGCGCACGGAGATCATGCTCGGCTCGCTGGCGCGCATCTATCCGGGACTCGACATCCGGCGCCGCATCGTCGCCCCGCCGATCACCGTGTCGTGGGAGACCGAGCGCAACTTCATGGGGGCCTTCCGCGCCAACCTTCCGGGGCACTACCGGTACCAGGAGCGGCTGTTCACGCACTTCATGCAGGACGGGTTCGACGCCGCGCACCG
>CAZDSL010000337.1:0-3460 GCA_964507655.1 uncultured Mycobacteriaceae bacterium
GGCCCGCGGCGAGGCGCCCGCGGCGGCCGGGCCGCGCCCGCTGCTCGCGCAGTGCGTGACGCTGGCGGTGCGCTGGCAGATGGCCGCGGCCTACGTGGCGCTCGCCGCCGGCGCGCAGGCCCCGGGGGACACCGCATAGTGCTGAGACTCGACGCCGTGGTGCGCTCCTACGCCTGGGGGTCGCGCACCGCTCTGGCGATGCTGCGCGGGGACGCCGGCCCCACGCCCCACCCCGAGGCCGAGCTGTGGTTCGGCGCCCACCCGGCCGACCCGGCCTTCGCGGTGGTGGGCGAGGACGCCGACGGCGCCCCCGTGCGCCGTTCGCTGCTGGAGATCATCGAGGACGACCCGGAGGGCCAGCTGGGCGCCGCCGTGCTCGAGCGCTTCGGCCCGCGGCTGCCGTTCCTGCTCAAGCTGCTCGCCGCCGAGGAGCCGTTGTCGCTGCAGGCGCACCCCAGCACCGTGCAGGCGCGCGAGGGCTTCGACCGCGAGGAGGCGGCGGGCATCCCCATCGACTCGCCCGTGCGCAACTACCGCGACCGGCACCACAAGCCCGAGGTGGTGGTGGCGCTGGACGGACGCTTCGAGGCGCTCGCGGGCTTCCGCGCGCCCGCCCGCACCGTCGAGCTGCTCACCGCGATCGACGTGCCCGCGCTCGAACCGCACCTGGCGCTGCTGCGCGGCCAGCCCGACGAGGCGGGGCTGCGCGCGCTGTTCACCACGTGGATCACGATGCCGCAGGCGGTGGTGTACGAGCTGCTGCCGCAGGTGCTGGACGGGTGCGTCCGCTACCTGGCCTCCCATGGGGCCGACGCGCCGTTCGCGTCCGAGGTGCGCTCCACGCTGCAGATCGGCGAGGCGTACCCGGGCGACGTGGGCGTGCTCTCGTCGATGCTGCTCAATCGGGTCACGCTGGAGCCGGGGCAGGGCCTGCACCTGCCCGCCGGCAACCTGCACGCCTACCTGCACGGGGTGGGCGTGGAGGTGATGGCCAACTCCGACAACGTGCTGCGCGGCGGGCTCACCCCCAAGCACGTCGACGTGCCGGAGCTGCTGCGGGTGCTCGACTTCCACTCCGTCGACGCCACCCCCATGGCGGGCGCCGCCGCGACGGCCGACCCGTGCGCGGTGCCGGGCGAGCGGGTCTACTCCTCGCGGACGCCCGAGTTCCGGCTGAGCAGCATCGACCCGGAGCCCGGGGGCGTCGAGCTGCGGCACGCCGGGCCCGAGATCCTGCTGTGCACCCGGGGTGCCGTTCGTGCACACTGTGGTGCTGTGGAGACGACGATGAGCGCCACGCAGGCGCTGTGGATCCCCGCCGCCGACGGGCCGGTCACGCTCACCCCGGCGGACGGCCCCGGCGGCGCCGGCGGGGCCCGGATCTTCCGCGCGCGCGTCGGCGCCGCGTGAGCGCCCCCGCGGAGGCCGCGCAGCACGGCCACGGCCAGGAGGGCCTGCGCACGATCCTCGCGGCCGGCGCGGCGAACCTGGGCATCGCCATCGCCAAGTTCGCCGGCTTCGCCGTCACGGGCTCGTCGTCGATGCTCGCGGAGGGCGTGCACTCGGTGGCCGACACGGCCAACCAGGCGCTGCTGCTGCTGGGGCGCAAGCAGGCCTCGCGCCGGCCCGACCGCCTCCACCAGTTCGGCTACGGCCGCAACCGCTACTTCTACGCGTTCGTCGTGGCGCTCGTGCTGTTCACGCTGGGCTCGATGTTCGCGATCTACGAGGGCATCGGCAAGATCCGCCACCCCGAGGAGCTCGCCAGCCCCGTGGTTGCCATCGTGATCCTGTGCGTGGCGATCGCGCTCGAGGGCTACAGCTTCCACACCGCCCGCGGCGAGTCCGCCCCGCTCAAGGGCGACGCGAGCTGGTGGAGCTTCATCCGCCGCAGCCGCAACCCCGAACTGCCGGTGGTGCTGCTGGAAGACACGGGCGCGCTCATCGGCCTCGTGCTGGCCCTCGCGGGCGTGGGGCTGACGATGATCACCGGCGACCCGGTGTGGGACGGCGTGGGCACGGTGCTCATCGGTGTGCTGCTGGGCCTGATCGCGCTGGTGCTCATCGTCGAGATGAAGTCGCTGCTCATCGGCGAGGCCGCCACCGACGAGCAGGAGCAGCGCATCCGCGCCGCGCTGGAGGCGGGCCTCGTCGAGCGGGTCATCCACCTGCGCACCCAGTACCTCAGCCCCGACGAGCTGCTGGTGGCGGCCAAGGCGGCGCTGCCGGCGGGCACGCCGCTCGAGGCGGTGGCGGCCGAGGTGGACGCCGCCGAGGCGCGCATCCGCGCGGCCGTGCCCCAGGTGCGGTTGATCTACATCGAGCCCGACCTCGACCGGGGCCTCGGCGCCGCGGACGACTAGCCTGGCACCTGGTCTGCGAGCGGACGGGCCGGACATCACGAGGAGAGGTACATGACGAGCGCATCGACCAGGACCACTGTGCAGTCCCTGAACGGCATCGACTTCGCGGTGGCGGACCTGTCGCTGGCCGACTTCGGCCGCCGCGAGATCCGGCTGGCCGAGCACGAGATGCCCGGGCTGATGGCGCTGCGCCGCGAGTACGCCGACGTGGCCCCCCTCCGCGGCGCCCGCATCTCCGGCTCGCTGCACATGACCATCCAGACGGCCGTGCTCATCGAGACGCTCGTCTCGCTCGGCGCTGAGGTCCGCTGGGCGTCGTGCAACATCTTCTCCACCCAGGACCACGCCGCCGCGGCCGTGGTGGTGGGCCCGCACGGCACGCCCGAGGCGCCGCGGGGCGTGCCCGTGTTCGCCTGGAAGGGCGAGACGCTCGAGGAGTACTGGTGGGCCGCCGAGCAGATGCTCACCTGGCCCGGCGCGCCGGCCAACATGATCCTGGACGACGGCGGCGACGCCACCATGCTGGTGCTCAAGGGCAAGCAGTTCGAGCAGGCCGGCGTGGTCCCGCCGGTCGACGAGGAGCACGACAGCGACGAGTACAAGGTGTTCCTGGCGCTGCTGCGCGCCTCGCTGGCCGCCGACGCCGGCAAGTGGACGGCCATCGCCGAGTCGGTCAAGGGCGTCACCGAGGAGACCACCACCGGCGTGCTGCGGCTCTACCAGTTCGCGGCGGCCGGCGAGCTCGCCTTCCCCGCGATCAACGTCAACGACTCGGTCACCAAGAGCAAGTTCGACAACAAGTACGGCACCCGGCACTCGCTGCTCGACGGCATCAACCGCGGCACCGACGTGCTCATCGGCGGCAAGACGGCGCTGGTGTGCGGCTACGGCGACGTGGGCAAGGGCTGCGCCGAGGCGCTCAAGGGCCAGGGCGCGCGCGTCACGGTCACCGAGGCCGACCCGATCTGCGCGCTGCAGGCGCTCATGGACGGGTTCGACGTGCGCACCGTCGACGAGTTCATCGGCCAGGCCGACATCGTCGTCACCGCCACCGGCAACAAGGACATCATCGGCTTCGAGCAGATGAAGAAGATGAA
>CAZDSL010000338.1:0-3459 GCA_964507655.1 uncultured Mycobacteriaceae bacterium
CGTCCCAGGCCCGGTGCAGCGCCGCGCCGCCGTCGGCCGCCGAGGCCAGCACAGCCTCCCAGCCCGCGGGCAGCGGCCGCGCGTTCAGCGCTCCTCCCCGTGCGCCAGCGTGCGCGCGGTGAGGGCGTCGGCGTCGGCCACCGCGCGCGCCGCCCCGGCCGTGCCGCGGGCGCACGCGTCGAGCAGCGCCGCCCAGGCGTCCATGTCGGCGGCCGCGGCGTCGGCGGCGGCCCGCACCCCCCGCGACGCATCGCCGCCGGGCGCGCCGGGATCCGCGGGCGGGCGCCGCAGCTCCTCCGCCAGCGCCCGCGCACCGTCGGCCTGCCCGGCCAGCCGGCGCACCACGGCCTCCACCTCGGCCGGATCCACCGCGACGACACCGGCCCCCGCCGCGCCGCGCGGGCCGTCCGGCGTCCCCGCTCCCCCCATGCTGCAGCCCCCCATGACGTGTGACCCCCTGATGCATCCCCCGCGCGCACGCCCCCGCGCCGCGCACCGCTGCCCCGCCGGGCGCGGTCTAGCCTTCCGACACCGCCCGCGTGAGCACGTCGGCCAGGCGCTGCGCCACGGCGATGTCCTCGGCCTCGACCATGACCCGCACCAGCGGTTCGGTGCCCGAGGGCCGCAGCAGCACCCTACCGCGGCCGGCCAGCTCGGCCTCCGCGCTCTGCACCGCCCGCGCCACGGCGGGCGCACCGGCCACCGTGTGCTTGTCGGCCACCGGCACGTTGACCAGCACCTGCGGCA
This sequence comes from uncultured Mycobacteriaceae bacterium, assembly GCA_964507655.1. Lineage (GTDB taxonomy): Bacteria > Actinomycetota > Actinomycetes > Mycobacteriales > Mycobacteriaceae > Tomitella. Next base: position 748 of record CAZDSL010000338.1, read on the forward strand.
GCACCGTCATCACCTTGGTGAGCTCGGCCAGCGTGCGCCCCGTCTGCGCCATGCGCGCCATGAGCATGAGGCCGGTGAGGATGCCGTCGCCGGTGGTGGCGTGGCCGGGGATGACGACGTGGCCCGACTGCTCGCCGCCCAGGGCGTAGCCGCCGCGGTGCAGCTCCTCGAGCACGTACCGGTCGCCCACCGCGGTGGTGCGCACGGTGATGCCCGCGGCCTGCATGCCCAGGTGCAGGCCCAGGTTGCTCATCACGGTGGCCACGAGCGTGTCGTCGGCCAGCTCCCCGGCCTCGTGCATGGCCACCGCGAGGATCGCCATGATGACGTCGCCGTCGACCACGTTGCCGCCGGCGTCCACGGCCAGGCAGCGGTCGGCGTCGCCGTCGTGGCCCAGGCCCAGGTCGGCCCCCTGGTCCACCACGGCCCGGCGCAGGTCGTCGAGGTGGGTGGAGCCGCAGCCGTCGTTGATGTTGAGCCCGTCGGGCTCGTCGTGGATGGCGACGACGCGGGCGCCCGCCGCGCGGTACGCCTCGGGCGCGGCCCGGTGCGCGGCGCCGTTGGCGCAGTCGACCACCACGGTGAGCCCGCCCAGCGGCGCGGCCACCGCCGAGGCGAGATGGTCGAGGTAGCGCCCCAGCGCCTCGTTGGCCCGGTGCACGCGGCCGATGCCGGAGCCGGTGGGACGGTGCGGGCGGCGCCGGTCGGCGGCCTCGGCGTGCAGCAGCTCCTCGATGCGGTCCTCGGCCGCGTCGTCGAGCTTGCGCCCGCCGGGGCCGAAGATCTTGATGCCGTTGTCGGGCATGGGGTTGTGCGAGGCGGAGATCATCACGCCCAGCGCCGCGTCGTAGGCCTCGGTGAGGTGCGCGACGGCCGGGGTGGGCACCACGCCCACGCGCAGCACGTCGACGCCCGACGCCGCGAGGCCCGCCGTCACGGCCGCCTCGAGCATCTCGCCGCTGGCGCGCGGGTCGCGGCCCACCACCGCGACGGGGCGGGCGGCGCCCGGGGCGGGCGCGGCGAGGACGGCCGCCGCCGCCTCCGCGAGCGTGAGGGCGAGTTCCGCCGTGAGCGAGGAGTTCGCTTCGCCGCGAACTCCGTCCGTGCCGAACAGACGAGGCATGCTTCAGGGCCTTTCCACGGCGCGCGCCCGCCGGTGCACGGGGCACCACGGGCCGCGGCGACCGCGCGGTCATGGTCGGAGAACAGGCCGAGGGCGGGCGCCGGGAGAGTCCCGACGCCCGCCCTCGGTGCGCGCTGGGCGCCGCCGGCGGACCCTGCCGGCGGCACCGTGCATCAGCGCTTGGAGTACTGCGAGGCCTTGCGGGCCTTCTTCAGACCGTACTTCTTGCGCTCCACGGCGCGCGCGTCGCGGGTGAGGAACCCGGCCGACTTGAGCGCGGGACGGTCCTCGGGCTGCACCTCGATGAGGGCGCGGGCGATGGCGAGGCGCAGCGCGCCGGCCTGGCCCGAGGGGCCGCCGCCGTGCAGGCGGGCGTGGATGTCGAACGACTGCTCGCGCTCGACGAGCACCAGCGGCGACTTCACCAGCTGCTGGTGCAGCTTGTTGGGGAAGTAGTCCTCGATGGTGCGGCCGTTGAGCGTGAAGCCGCCGGTGCCCGGCAGCAGACGCACGCGGGCGACGGCCTCCTTGCGGCGGCCGACCGTCTGCACGGGGCGGTCGCCGCCCAGCGGGGCGAGCGGGGCCACTGGCTCGTCGACGGCCTCGTACGACTCCTCGACGACCTCGACGCCCTCGAGGCTCTCGGCGATGGGGGCCTGCAGGCCCTCGTCCTGGGGGTTGGTCACGTTCTGCTCCTCCGGCGCCGTCACTGGGCCACCTGCTTGATCTCGAACGGCACCGGCTTCTGCGCGGCGTGGGGGTGCTCCGGCCCCGCGTACACCTTCAGCTTGGAGGCCATGGCGCGGCCCAGCTTGGTGTGCGGCAGCATGCCCTTGATGGCGTCCTCGACGAAGCGGTCGGGGTGCTTGGCGATCATCTCGCCGGCCGTGAGCGAACGCAGGCCGCCCGGGTGGCCGGAGTGACGGTAGGTGCGCTTGTCGGTGAGCTTCTTGCCCGAGAGCGCGACCTTCTCCGCGTTGACGACGACGACGAAGTCCCCGCCGTCCGTGTTGGGGGTGTAGGTGGGCTTGTGCTTGCCGCGCAGCAGCGTCGCGGCCTGCGACGCCAGCCGCCCGAGCACCACGTCGGTGGCGTCGATGACGTGCCACGCGTGCGTGGTGTCACCGGCCTTCGGGGTGTATGTGGACACTTGGTGGAACCTCGTTGTCGTGGAATCTGCCGGCCGGAGCATGCGTCCGCCTCCCCGGCGGCCGGTGGAGACCCGGGGAGGAGGCAAGTGCGACGCACACCAACGTAGAAGAATACCGACCGCGCCGCGCGCCGGTCAAAGCGGGGAGGCCCGGCGCCGCGCAGGACCTCCCCTCCTGCGCCGCGCCGGGCCCCGCCCTGCGGGCCGCCGCTACTGCATCCTCCCCCGTGATCGGCGCCCCGCACGGCCCGCTTGCCGGGCCGCCCCCCTTCACCCTCTACGACGCGGCGCAGCGCCCCGCGGTTCCGCGGAACCGCCGACGGGAGTCTCCGGCCGCCCGCCCCGGGCCCCGCCGAGGAGCATCGCGCCCCGCAGCACCGCGTCGCCGTCGAGCCGCCGCAGCCGGGGATCGGCCGGGGCGGCGCGCACCCGGCCCCCG
>CAZDSL010000339.1:0-3398 GCA_964507655.1 uncultured Mycobacteriaceae bacterium
CGGCGACGAGCCACGGCGCCGCCACCGCGACGAATCCGGCGCACACCACCGCCACCCGCACGCCGCGCCGCCATCCGCCGGGCAGCGCCGCCACCGGCAGCGCCACGAGCAGCGCCAGCACCGCGCCGGTGGGGGTGAGCCCCGCGCACGCCAGCGCCAGGAGCGTCACCGCCGCCCCCTCCCGGGGACGCCGCCGCCAGCGCACCCCCGCCCACACCAGCCACGGCAGCGCGGCATACCCGGTGAGCAGGCTCCAGTGGCCCTGCAGCAGCCGCTCGGCCACGTACGGGTTCCACACCGCCAGGGTGGCCGCCACGAACCTCGCCGCCAGGCCGCCGCGGTGCGCGGGCACCAGCGCGCCCGTCATCGCCGAGGCCCCGGCGCCCGCGGCCCACAACGCCAGCACCACCACGGCCGTGACCACGGCGCCGCCGTCGACCACCGACGAGAGCAGCGCGACGACGACGTCCTGCGGCACCGCGCGCGGCGCCGCGCCCGACACGCCCAGAGCGGCGTCGGTGACGTAGGAGCGGGGCGTGGAGACCGCGTCGCGCAGCAGCAGGTATCCGGGGCCCAGCAGCGGACCGGCGACGACCAGCGCCAAAAGCAGCGACCACAGCGCCGGCGCCAGAGGCCGGAGGACGGGCGCCGCCCGCGCGGCCGGTGCGCAGGCGCGGCGCAGCCGGGGCGGGACGGAACGCATGACGCGAGCGTACTGGCGCACCCCGACACCCACGGCTGGGATCATGGTCGGGTGGGTCGAGGCGCGGGGTCCGGCACGGTGGCCGGCATGACATGGGTGACGGCCGGTGCGATGACGGCCAACGTCCTGTCGTACCTGCTCTACCTGGTGGCCGGCCGGTGGCTGCTGCCGGAGGGGTACGGGCTGTTCGCGAGCCTCATCACCGCGCAGATGGTGCTGGCGGTGCCGGCGCTGGCGCTGCAGGCGGTGATCGCCCGCGCCATCGCGCTGCGGGCCGCCGGCGCGGGGCCCGGCGGCGCCGACGAGATCGCGGCCGGGCGCGCGCTGGCCTACCGCACGGCCGCGGTGGTGCTGGTGCTGGCGGCGGTGGCCGCGCTGGTGCTGGCGGCGGTGCTGCGCACCCCGGTGGCCGCATCGGCGGCCGCCATGGCGATGGCCCCGCTGCTGGTGCTGCTGGCGGGCGAGCAGGGCGTGCTGCAGGGGCGTGAGCGGTTCGCGGCGCTCGGCGTGGTGCTGGCCCTGGCGGGGGTCGGCAAGGCGGTGCCGGCGCTGGCGGTGCTGGCGGCCGGGTCGGGGGCCACCGGTGCGCTGGCGGCGAGTGCGGCGGGGACGGCGGCGGCGTTCGTCGCTGCGCGACTGGTCACAGCGGCGCGGCAGGCGACTGGTCGGGCGACGAGTCGGGCCGCGCGGCAGGACCCCGCCGCCCGCGCGCCCGCGGCATCCGGCCCGGCCGCGTCCGTGCCCCGGTCGGCGGTGGGCGGCCCGGCGGCGGTGCTGCGCGCCTCGCAGGTGCAGCTGGTGCTCATCGCGCTCACGTCGATCGACCTCATGATGGCCCGGGTGGTGCTGGACGCCACCGATTCCGGCGTCTACGCGATGGGGTCGGTGGCCACGAAGGCGGCGTTCTGGCTGCCCGCGGCCGTGGGCGTGGTGCTGTACCCGCGCATGGCGCGCCCGGAGCATTCGCTGCGCGCGGTGCGCTCGAGCCTTGCGGTGCTCACCGGCCTGGGCGTGGTGGTGGTGGCCGCCGCGGCGGCCGCGTCGCCGCTGGTGCCGCTGCTGGTGGGCGAGCAGTACCGGCCGGTGGTGGGGCTGCTGTGGCTGTTCGCGCTCATCGGCGCGGCGTTCGCGGTGCTGCAGGGGGCGCTGCTGTCGACGATCGCGCGCGACACCACCCGCCTGGCCGCGTTGGCCTGGGCGGGGCTGCTGGTGGAGGGCGTGGCGCTGGCATTCGGCGGCACGGTGGCGGCGATGGCCGTGACGGCCGCGGCGTGCGCGGCGGGCACCACGGCGGCGGTGACGGCGGCGGTGCTGTGGTCGATGCGGGCCGAGGGGGCGTGGGCGCGCGGCGCCCGGAGTGCCGCCGACCGGCCTGCGTAGCGGCCCCCGGAACACCGCGGACCGGCCCGTATGGCGCGGGCCGGTCCGGGAGAGCTCGGTTCGGTCAGTACGTGGGGATCTGCTCGGTGGGCGGCTCGTGCTGCCCCCCGACCTCACGGCGGCCGCGGCCGGCCTTGAAGAAGCCCAGCACCAGGCCGGCGATCAGCGCGAGCGCGCCGACGATGCCGGCGATCAGCGGGATCGTGAACGTGAACAGGTCGATCTTGTCCTGCCCGTCGCGCGCCTGCCCCAGCTGGTAGTCGATGGTGTCCTGGTTGAACGCCAGGCCCGTCTGGGGGCTGATCGACAGCGCGGTGATGCGGGCGTCGTCGTCGGCATTCTGCGCGAAGTACTGGTTGATCTCCTCGCGGCCGTTGACGATGACGCCGGTGACCGGGTCGACCCAGAGGTCGCGCTGGTTGGTGTAGAAGCGGTGCACCTGGATGTCGCCGTCTCCGGTGACGCCCAGCGCCTTGGCCGGGATGGTGAGCGAGTCGGTGGTGCCGCCGACGGTCTTGGAGAGGTCGACCGGCGCGATCTTCTGCGAGAAGTGGTAGACCGTCAGGCCCTGGATCTTCTCCTCGCCCACGAAATCGATCGGGTTGGTGGTGCGGGAGGTCAGGTCGAAGTACGGGTAGGACTTGCGCTCCACGTTGAACGGGAACTTGTACTGCAGGCCGTCGCGCGGCACAGCCTCCATCTGGGCGCCCGCGTCGGTCCACACGCCGTCGGGGCTGTCGGGGTCGTTCACCGGCATCGAGGTGATGCGGTCGAGGGTGACCTTGTCGACCAGGGCGTTGACCAGGCGCGGATCCTTGGCGGCGGGCGCGTCGCCCTTCGGCGCGGGCTTGTCGAGCCGCAGCAGCCGCTGGCCGGCCTGCACGGTGATGACGTCGGCGTTGGACGGGTCCTGCACGGTGACGTTGCGGATGAATTCGAGGTCGACATCGTGCGCCACCTGCGGGGTGCCCGCCACCAGCGACGCCGCGTCGAGCACCGAACCCTTGCCGGTGGCGACCGTCTCCACGTGGAGGTCGAGCGGCGTCTTCATCGCCTTGCCCTTGGTGTAGGTGGGCAGCATGATGGCCACCACCACCAGGAACACGCCGAGGCCGATCAAGATGCAGGCGACGATCCCCGCCGCGCCCAGCCGTTTCTTCGCCATCCGGACTCCTCGTGATCCGCCCCGACCGGGCGGCATGTCGTAGTGAACGCGGGTGCCGAGCCCCTGTCATTGTGACCCCTGCGCGGGTGGTCACGGCGCCGCCCGGCGCGGCGCGCCGCGGAAACCCGCACGCTGTGCACACGTTGAACG
>CAZDSL010000340.1:0-1997 GCA_964507655.1 uncultured Mycobacteriaceae bacterium
CGCTGCTGCTCGCCGCGCGCCAGCCGGTGCGCGGCCACGCCGTCGGCGCCGAACCGGGAGGCGACATCACCCCTCGGCAGCGCCGCGAACCCGCCGATGCTGCGGATGCCCATGCGCCGCAGCAGGTCGACCAGGTCGCGGCGCTCGGGCGGGGCGAGCGCCGGCTCCTCGGCCAGCACCCCCACCGGCAGCTCCGCCAGAAACGCGCCGTCGTCCCCCGGCTCCACCCGGCGCCCCCGCTTGGCGGCGACTACGGCGGTGGCCAGGGCGTCGGCGATCCCCACCTGACACTCGGCGCCCGCCGACGAGGCGGCGTCGATCAGCGGCTCGGCCACCGCGTGCTCGTCGCCGAAGTAGCGCACCGCCCGATGCGCCGCCACCGCCAGCAGCCCCGGACGCAGGATCTCCACGCCCGGCACCAGCTGCTCGACGGCCGACACCACCGGCTCGAAGGCGCGGGCGTCGCGGGCGGCGTCGAGCTCGGCCACATGCAGGGACGGGCACCGCGCCTGGGCCTCCCGCTTGCGCAACCCGCGGCGCACGCCCTGCGCGCGGGCCACGGCGGTGCAGGCGACGACGCGGTTCGCGTGCAGCACGGCCACCGGCTCGCTGAGGGGGAGGTCGGCGGCCGCGGCGGCGCTCACCGCGGGCCAGTCGGGGCACCACAGGGCCAGGGTGCGCTCACGCTCCACGGCGGGCCTCCCCCGCCGTCTCCTCGGGAATCCCCGCCGCCTCTTCGGGAATCCCCGCCGTCCACCCCGTGCCGCCCCGGCGATGCCGCAGCACCATCCCGCCCGAGCGCGCGGGGAACGCACGCCCGCGCGCCCGCACGTCCAGGCGCATCCCGTGCACCCGCCCGCGCCCCGCGCCGAGGCCCTCGTAGGTGCCCACGCGCGCGTCGATCCGCACCGCCGCGCCCTCCCACTCGCCGCCCGTCACCACCAGGGCGGCGCCGTGGCTGCGGGCGCGGGCCACCACCGCGCGCGAGCGGCTGGGCGACACCGACGCGCCCGCCAGGTCGAGCACCACCAGGTCCATGCCGTCGAGCAGCACGGCGGCCACCCCGACACGGTCGGCGCCCGGGTCGGGCACCAGCGCGATGCGGGCCAGGTCGGCGCCCATCTCCACCGCCGCCAGCAGGCCCAGGCCGGGGTGCCCCACCACCGCGGCGCATCCGCCGTGCGCGGTGACCTCCGCCAGCAGGCCCACCAGCAGCGCCCGCGAGCCGGACAGCGACGTCACCGATCCCCGCTCAATGCCGCCCGCGGGCAGGACCCCGGCCAGGCCGGGCAGGGTGGCGAGGAGCGCGGGGGGCTGCGCCGTGCGGGGCTCGCCACGGTTCTGCGGGACCACCCCGATGGGACCCGCTGCCCGCCCGTCCTCCGGTGCCCCGGCCTCCGGCACCGCGGGGCCGCCGGGGGCCGGGTGCAGCACCGGCCGCGCCTGCGCCTCGCGCCCGCCGCCCGCCGACGGCACCGCGTGCAGCGCCGCCATCCGACGGCGCAGGTGCGCGATGGTCTCGGCCCGGGTCTTGTCGGACCCCCCGTCTAGCGTTCCCTGCGCCGGCGACAACCCCGTCATCGCACACTCCTCCCACGTTCCGCACGGCCATGCCCGGCCGGGGATCGCGGGGAAGACGCGATCTCGCACTCAAGCCATTTCGACGACGAACCGGACCGCCCGCAAACCCGTCGCCCACAGGCCAGTTCACGAACACCAGTTCGATATCTGTTCCAGTAAAGCGCGCCGCGCCCGAACCGTCAAACGGCCAGGCCAGAGGCGTAACCGGGGGGCGCGGCCACCCGCACCCCCAGGGGCCGATCAGCACCCTCCGTCGTACCGTCCCCACTATCCTTTACATATGTAAAGGATTAATGCACAATGAACCGTGCGATCAAGGACATCGCAGACTGGGCCGCCTCCCAAGGCTGGACGGTCACCGACGACGCCAAGGGCTACACCCGCTTCTACAGCCCTGATGGCGAGTACGTCGTGAG
>CAZDSL010000340.1:2097-3367 GCA_964507655.1 uncultured Mycobacteriaceae bacterium
CGCCACCGAGCAAGAAGGAACAACGCGCACAGCGCAGGAAGGACCGGTGATCCCCGTGTGGGCCGTCACCCTCACCTACGACACCTCCCCCACCCCCGAGATCCTCGACGCGTGGGACGACGCACTGGCCGACATCGACGCCCACGTGTCGGCCGCCGCCGGGCGCACTCAGGTGATCGCGCACATCGACACGCTCGACGCGTCGAGCGCCATCGAGAATGCACTGGCGCACACGACGAAGGTCGTCAAGATCGACGCCGTCGGGATCGAAGCGCTACGCGACGACCTCTACGAGCAAGCCGCGCTGGCGCCCACCCTGCCCGAACTGATGTCGGCGCCCGAGGTGGGCGACCTGCTGGGGGTGTCCCGTCAGCGGGTGCACCAGCTGCGCCGCACTGCCCGCTTCCCTCTGCCGCTCGTCGAACTGCGCACCGGCCCGATCTGGGATGCGGCGGCGATCCGCAAGTTCGCCGCCGACTGGGATCGCAAGCCCGGCCGGCCCGCACGGCGCGCGAGCTGACCGACATGGCCGGCCTGGACACCCACGCCCAGCCCCCGCCACACCCCAACGTCAACACATGGTTGACGCTCCACCCCCGTCAACCTACAGTTGACGCATGAGCAACGACAGCACCCCCATCACCGGCACCGTCCGCCTCGACGACCTCATCGCCGCCATCACCAAGACCCACACCGACCCGCTCGAACAGCTCACCGACGCGGTCCTCGCCGCAGGCCACCTCAGCGAGCTCGCCGACCATCTCATCGGCCACTTCGTCGACCAGGCCCGCCGCTCGGGCGCCTCGTGGACGCAGATCGGCGCGAGCATGGGCGTCACCAAGCAGGCGGCCCAGAAGCGCTTCGTCGCCAAGCCGGACGCGCCGATGGACGCGAGCGCGGGCTTCAGCAAGTTCACCCCCCGCGCCCGCAACGTGGTGGTGGCCGCCCAGAACGAGGCGCGCGCCGGCTCGCACGACAGGATCACCCCCGCCCACTTGGTCCTGGGCCTGCTCACCGAGCCCGGCTCGCTGGCCCTCCACGCGCTCGCCGAGCAGGGCGTCACCCCCGAGAAGATCCGCGAGGCCGCCACCCGCGCCCTGCCGCCCGCCTCGGGCGACGTTCCCGCGCTCATCCCCTACGACGACGACGCGAAGACGGTGCTCGAGCACACCTTCACCGCGGCGCTGGCGATGGAGCACAACTACATCGGCACCGAGCACCTGCTGCTGGCGCTGCTGGAGACGGACGCCGACGGCCCGCTCGGCGCCCT
>CAZDSL010000341.1:0-3360 GCA_964507655.1 uncultured Mycobacteriaceae bacterium
CCGGCCGCCTACTCCGTGGCCACGGCCGCCGCGCCGCACACGGGCTCGATCCCCACGGCGGGGCCGGCCGCGCCGCGATTCGACCCCGTCGCCGTGTTCGGCGGCGCGCACGCGTCGGCCGCGGGCGCCGGAGCCCCCGCCTTCCACCGGCACAGCACCCTGCTCGACGCCGCCCCCGCCGGGCCACGCCTCGTCGCCCTCCTGCGCGACGACGCCGACCGGTACACGTGGGCCGCGGCGACGGTGGGCTCCAACGCGGCGGCCGGCTTCCAGCTCTCGTCGGGCCTGCCGGTGATGGCCGTCGGCGGGTTCAACGGCACCGACCCGTTCCCCGCCCTCGGCGACTTCCAGGACATGGTCGCCGCGGGCGAGATCCACTACTTCATCGGCTCGTCGTCCGACTTCGGCGGCCTGGCCGGCACGCTCGATCCGCTGCTGCCGCTGCCCGGCATCGACCCCGTCCCCGGCGCGGGCACGCGAGCGGGCACCGGAACAGGAACAGGCCCCAGCGCCGGCGCCGTGGCCCCGTGGCTGCCGCTGCCGGGCAGCGCGCCCACGCCCCGCACCGGCTCGCGGGGCCACGCCGCCGCGCGCCCGCACGGCGGCATCGGCTTCGTCCCCCGCGCCCACGGCGCCGGCTCGGGCAGCGACCAGCCCGTCGAGATCGCCCGGTGGGTGGCGTCCCGCTACACCGCCCACGAGGTGGACGGCGAGGCCGTCTACGACCTGTCGGTGCCGCCCGCGCCGCAGACCGCCGCGTCCGCCGCAACGCAGAGGGAGGTCCCATGAGCGCATCCGTCTCGACGGCCGACCGCGAGCCTGCGCCCGCGGCCGCGCCCCCGCGGCCGCCGGTGCTCGACATCGTCGTGCCGGTGCACAACGAGGAGGCCGCGCTGGCCGGCTCGGTGCGGCGGCTGCACGCGCACCTCACCGCGCACGTGCCCTACACCTTCCGCATCACCATCGCCGACAACGCCAGCACCGACGCCACCGCCGCGATCGCCCGCGCCCTGGCCGGCGAGCTCGACCACGTCGCCGTGCACCACGACGACCGCAAGGGCCGCGGGCGCGCGCTGAACGCGGTGTGGTCGGCGTCCGACGCCGCGGTGGTCGCCTACATGGACGTCGACCTGTCCACCGACCTCACGGCGCTCGCGCCGCTGGTGGCGCCGCTCGTCTCGGGCCACTCCGACGTGGCCATCGGCACCCGCCTCGGCCACGGCGCGCACGTGGTGCGCGGCGCCAAGCGCGAGGTGATCTCGCGCTGCTACAACCTGATCGTCCGCGGGGCGCTGGCCACCCGGTTCTCCGACGCCCAGTGCGGATTCAAGGCCGTGCGCGCCGAGGTGGCCCGGGCCCTGCTGCCGCTGGTGGGCGACACGGGCTGGTTCTTCGACACCGAGCTGCTGGTGCTCGCCGAGCGCGCGGGCCTGCGCATCCACGAGGTGCCGGTGGACTGGGTGGACGACCCCGACAGCCGCGTCGACATCCGCGCCACCGCACTCGCCGACCTGCGCGGCGTCGCGCGCCTGCTGCGCGGCTTCGCCACCGGGGCCATCGGCGTGCAGGCGATCGCCGAGCAGCTGGGCCGGCACCCGGGCGGCGTGCGGCCCGGCGTGCCCGACCCCACCCTGCTGCGCCAGGCGGTGCGGTTCGCCGCGGTCGGGGTGGTGAGCACGCTGCTCTACCTCGCCGCCTTCACGGCGCTGCGCGGGGTGTGGCACGGCGAGGCCGGCGCGCAGGCCGCGAACCTCGTCGCGCTGCTGGGCACCGCGTTCGCCAACTTCGCCGCCCACCGCCGGTACACCTTCGGGGTGCGCGGGCGGGCGGGGGTGATCCGGCACCAGTTCCAGGGGCTCGTCGTGTTCGCGGTGGGGCTGGCGGTGACGGCCACGGCGCTGCAGGTGCTGCACGCGGTGCACGACCCCGACACCGCCACCGAGATCGCGATCCTCGTCGCCGCCAACCTCGCGGCCACCGCACTGCGCTTCGCCCTGCTGCGCGGCTGGGTGTTCCCCAGGAGGCCGGGCCGGTGACCGCCGCCGTCCCCCGGCGGCCGCGGCACGCCGTGCCCGCGCTCGCCCTGCTGCTGGCGGCGACGGCCGCGCTGTACGTGTGGGGGCTCGACCGCTCGGGCTGGGCCAACGAGTTCTACGCGGCCGCCGTGCAGGCGGGCACACACGATCCCACGGCGCTGCTGTTCGGCGCCCTCGACCCGGCGGGCGGCATCACCGTCGACAAGCCGCCCGCGGCGCTGTGGGTGATGGGCGTGTCGGCGCGCCTGTTCGGCTTCTCCCCGTGGAGCCTGCTGGTGCCGCAGGCGCTCGAGGGCGTGGCCGCCGTCGCGCTGCTGTACGCGGCGGTCGCGCGCGGGCACGGGCGCCCGGCCGGGCTCGCCGCGGGCGCGATCCTCGCCGTCACGCCCGTCGCCACGGTCATGTTCCGCATGGACGACCCCGACGCGCTGATGATCCTGCTGCTCGTGGCCGCCGCCTACGCCGCGCTCCGCGCCTGCGAGGGGCCCGGCGCCCGGCGGCCGGGCCCCGCCGCGTGGATGGCGCTGTGCGGGCTCGCCACCGGGTTCGCGTTTCTCACCAAGATGGCGCAGGGCCTGATCGCGGTGCCCGCGCTGGCCGCGATGTTCGCCGTGTGCGCGGCGCTGCCGCTGCGCCGGCGCCTCGCGGGGCTGGCCGCGGCGGCCGCCGGGCTCGTCGCCGGCGCCGGCTGGTACGTGGCGCTGGTGGCGCTGTGGCCCGCCGGCTCCCGGCCGTACATCGGCGGCTCCACCGACGACAGCCTGCTGCAGCTGGCCCTCGACTACAACGGCCTCGGCCGGCTCACCGGCGGCGACGGCAACCCGGCGATCGGCGGCCGGGGCACCGGGGCGGGCCGCCTGTTCGGCGAGTCGATGGGCGCGCAGATCTCCTGGCTGCTGCCCGCGGCGCTGGCCGGTCTGGCGGTGCTGGCGGCGGTGGGCCTGCGCGCCCCGCGCACCGACCGCGCCCGCGCCGCGGCGATCCTGTGGGGCGGCTGGCTGCTCACCGGCGGCGTCGTCCTGAGCACCATGCAGGGCATCGTGCACTCGTACTACACCGCGATGCTGGCCCCGCCGATCGCGGCGCTCGTCGCGACGGGGGGCGCCGCGCTGTGGCACCGCCGCGGCCACCCGGCGGCGCGCCTCACCGCCGCCGTCACGCTCGCCGTCACCGGCGTGTGGGCGTTCGTGCTGCTCGGGCGCACGCCGCTGTGGCTGCCGTGGCTGCGCTGGGTGCTGGTCGTGGGCTCGGCGGCGGGCGCGGTGGTCCTGGCCGGCGCGGCGCTGCTGCCGGCGGTGACGGCCGCCCCCGCCCGGGTGTGGGC
>CAZDSL010000342.1:0-3356 GCA_964507655.1 uncultured Mycobacteriaceae bacterium
GCTCCGCAGCCATCGCCCACACCTCCTGGTGTCGACGGTAGGCCCCCGCACCGACATGCGCGCCGCCTCCGCACGCCGAGGCCCCCGCCGCACCGCGTGCGACGGGGGCCTCGGCGAAGCCGGCGGCTACTCGGCGACGAGCAGCTCGGCGATCTGGATCGTGTTGAGCGCGGCGCCCTTGCGCAGGTTGTCGCCGGAGACGAACAGCGCCAGGCCGCGCCCCTCGGGGACGCCCTCGTCCTGCCGGATGCGGCCGACGAGCGAGTCGTCCTGGCCGGCGGCGGCGAGCGGCGTGGGCACGTCGACGAGCTCGACGCCCGGCGCGTCGGCCAGCAGCTTCTGCGCCTCTTCGACGGAGATCGGCCGCGAGAACTCGGCGTTGATGGCCAGCGAGTGGCCGGTGAACACGGGCACGCGCACGCAGGTGCCGGAGACGAGCAGGCCCGGGATGCCCAGGATGCGGCGCGACTCGTTGCGCAGCTTCTGGTCCTCGTCCGTCTCGCCGGAGCCGTCGTCGACAAGGTCGCCGGCCAGCGCCACAACGTCGAACGCGATGGGGGCGACGTACTTGTCGGGCGCCGGGAACTCCACGGCGGAGCCGTCGTGCACCAGCTTCTCGGCGTCGTCGATGACGGCGCGGGTCTGCGAGGCGAGCTCACGCACGCCGGCGAGCCCGCTGCCGGACACCGCCTGGTACGTGGAGACGATGAGCCGCTCGAGCCCCGCGGCGCGGTGCAGCGGGCCCAGCACCGGCATGGCCGCCATGGTGGTGCAGTTGGGGTTGGCGATGATGCCCTTGGGCCGGTTCGCCAGGTCGCCCGGGTTGACCTCGCTGACCACCAGCGGGACCTCGGGGTCCTTGCGCCAGGCCGAGGAGTTGTCGACGACGACGGCGCCGGCCGCCGCGAACCGCGGCGCCTGCTGCTTCGACAGCGTGCCGCCCGCGGAGAACAAGGCGATGTCGATGCCCTTGAGGTCCTCGTCGGAGGTGGCCGCGACGTCCTCGACCACGATGTCCTCGCCGCGGAACGGCAGCGTCTTGCCCGCCGAGCGCGCGGACGCGAAGAAGCGGACCTTGTCGGCCGGGAAGGCGCGCTCCTCGAGCAGGCGGCGCATCACCACGCCCACCTGCCCGGTGGCCCCTACTACTGCGAGTGTGGTCATGCGAATCAGCGCCCCGTTCCGGCGTAGACGTTGGCGGGCTCGTCGCCGCCCAGGTCGAAGGCCTTGTGCACCACGCGGACGGCCTCGTCCACGTCGGTGTCCTTGACCAGCACCGAGATGCGGATCTCGGAGGTGGAGATGAGGTCGATGTTGATGCCGGCCGCGGCGAGCGCCTCGAAGAAGGTCGCGGTGACGCCCGGGTGGCTCTTCATGCCCGCACCCACCAGCGACACCTTGCCGATGTGGTCGTCGAAGGTGACCTGGCTGAAGCCGATCTGCTCCTTCGCGGCGGTGAGCGCCTCGACGCACTTGGCCGTGTCCGTGGTGGGCAGCGTGAAGGTGATGTCGGTCTTGCCCGTCTCCACCTCGGAGACGTTCTGCAGCACCATGTCGATGTTGATGTCGGCGTCGGCCACGACCCGGAACAGGCGGGCCGCGTATCCGGGGGAGTCGGGCAGGCCGGTGACGGTGATCTGCGACTCGTCACGGTCGTGCGCGACGCCGGTCAGGACGGCTTCTTCCACGGGGATATCCTCCATCGATCCGGACACCATGGTGCCCGGCTTGTCGGTGTATGACGAGCGGACGTGGATGGGCAGGTTCGCTCCGCGCGCGTACTCGACGCAGCGCAGCATGAGCACCTTCGACCCGCAGGCGGCCATCTCGAGCATCTCCTCGAACGAGATGTTGTCGAGCTTCTTGGCGTCGGGCACGATGCGCGGGTCGGCCGTGTAGACGCCGTCCACATCCGAATAGATCTCGCACACGTCGGCGCCGAGCGCCGCGGCGAGGGCCACCGCGGTGGTGTCGGAGCCGCCGCGGCCCAGCGTGGTCACGTCCTTGGTGTCCTGGCTGACGCCCTGGAAGCCCGCCACCATGGCGATCGACCCCTCGTCCAGGGCCTGCTTGACGCGGCCCGGCGTGACGTCGATGATCTTCGCCTTGCCGTGCGCGGCGGTGGTGACGACCCCGGCCTGCGAGCCGGTGAAGGAACGCGCCTCCGCGCCCAGCGAGCTGATGGCCATGGCCACCAGGGCGTTGGAGATGCGCTCGCCCGAGGTGAGCAGCATGTCCATCTCGCGCGGCGGCGGCACCGGGTTGACCTGCCGGGCCAGGTCGACGAGCTCGTCGGTGGTATCGCCCATGGCCGAGACGACGACGGCAACGTCGTTGCCCTGCTTCTTCGTCTCGACGATGCGCTCGGCCACCCGACGGATGCGATCGGCGCTCTCCACCGATGATCCGCCGTATTTCTGTACGACGATTGCCACGCTCGGGTACCTCCAGACAGTGTCGGTCTGCCACTGGTCGTTGGTGGCTCGCGGGCCGGCTGCCGGTGCGCCCGGCCGGGAACGCGCGCCGGCGGGCCTCGGGCGGACCGGCCCGGAGCCGTCTGCCACGATCGAACATCCAGGATACCGACAGCCATACCCGCCGCAGGCGCGGCCATCGCCGTGGTGCACTCGGTCACGTGGCCGGGGGCCGTGGCGCCGGGCCGCCCGCCGGACGTGGCACGCACGCGCGGGGCTAGCATGCGGCCGTGACCTCGCCCCGCAACCCGCACGCCCACCGCTCCGCCGCCTCGGGCGTCGACCTGCACCCCGTGATCGCGCAGCGCTGGAGCGCCCGCAACCTCGACCCCCGGGCCGAGGTGACGGCCGGCCAGGTGCGCGCGTGCGTCGAGTCGGCGCGGGTGGCCGCGTCGTGGGGCGGCACGTTCCCCGTGCGTTTCGCCGCCGGGCTGCGGGGCACGCCCGCATTCGGCACGCTCGCCGGGCTGCTCACCGAGGGGAACACCCGCTGGGCCACCGCCGCCGGGGCACTTCTGCTGGGCGCGGTGCAGACGCGGAACCGCAAGGGCCCGCTGCCGTACGCCGAGTTCGATGCGGGCCTGGCGACGGCGCAGCTGACGCTGCAGGCGGTGTCGATGGGTCTGATCGCGCACCCGATGTCGGGCTTCGACGCCGAGGCCGCGCGCGGCGCGCTGGGCCTGCCCGACGACGTGGCGCCGCTGGTGATGATCGCGCTGGGGCACCTGGGCACGGAGGACGGCGCGGACGAGAAGATCATCGAGCGCGACCGCAAGCCGCGGCGGCGTCCCGCGCTGGACGAGATGCTCTTCGGCGGCCGCTGGGGCGTGCCGTTCAGCGCCGGGGAGTGACCCGCGGCCGCTGCAGGTGCGTTCGCCGCCG
>CAZDSL010000343.1:0-3340 GCA_964507655.1 uncultured Mycobacteriaceae bacterium
ACGCACACGCCCCAGCCGAAGAACACGAAGCCGATGTAGTAGGCGCCCTTGCCCAGCGCGAACGGCACCCAGGCGATGACGGCGAAGAACGCGGCGGTGTAGAACGCGGAGCCGATGGACGTCATCAGCAGGTTGCGGTCCTTGAGGGCGAGCAGCGGGTCGACCAGGCGGATCGGCGTGCGGTGGGAGCGGTCGCCGTCCTTGCTCAGCATGATCGCGCACAGGATCGCGCCGATGGCCATGAGGATGGCGGTGCCGGCGAACGGGCCGCGCCACGAGATGTTGCCCAGCACGGCGCCCAGCAGCGGGCCCACGGCCAGGCCCAGGCCCAGGGCGGCCTCGTAGAGCAGGATCGCGCCTTTCTGCCCGCCCACGGCGGCGCCGACGATCACCGACAGCGCGGTGGCGATGAAGAACGCGTTGCCCAGGCCCCACAGCGCGCGCAGCCACACCAGCTGGGCGATCGTGTTGGCGAAGGCGCAGACGCCGGCGGCGACGACGATGAGGATCAGGCCGGTGACCACGGTGCGCTTGGCGCCGAACTTGTAGCTCATCACGCCGGTGAGCAGCATCGCGACCACCTGCACGCCCAGGTAGGACGCGAACAGCAGCGTGGTCTGCGACGGGGTGGCGCCGAGCGACTCGGTGATGGAGTTGAGGATCGGGTCCACCAGGCCGATGCCCATGAAGGCGATGACGGCGGCGAAGGCGGTGACCCACACCTGCTTGGGTTGGCCCTTGAGGGCGTCGAGCAGGCCGGGATGCTGCTCCTCGTGTCCGGCGGTTGCGGTGGTGCTCATCGTGGTCGGTTCTCTCCTTCTTCGGTGGGCTCGGGTCGGTTCCGGTGCGCCGACGGGCCGGGCAGGTCGAGCGCGAGCAGCGCCGTGAGCGCCGGCACCGCGGCCGCGATGGCGCCGCGTTCCTCGTCGTCGAGCTCGGCGAGCATGGCGGCCAGCAGCTCGTTGCGCTCCAGGGCGACCCGGTCGAGCAGGTCGCGCCCCGACTCGGTGACCTCGACGAGCACGGCGCGGCCGTCCTCCGGATCGGGCCTGCGGCGCACCAGCCCCAGCCGCTCCACCCTGCGGATGATGCTGGTGGCGGTGGGCATGCGGACCTGCTCGCGTTCGGCGAGCTCGCCCATCCGCAGCGGGCCGTGGTCGACCACGGTGGTGAGCGCGGTGCTCTGCGCCGGAGTGAGTTCCACCGACGGCACCTGGCGGCGGATGAGGTTGTTCAGTCGCAGGAGGACGGGCCGCAGCGTGGCCGCCGTGTCGACGAGCTCGCGGTGCTGCTCTCCCGCGGTGCCGGTCGAGGCGGCGGGTGCGGTCACGTCGGTCATAGTTAGTGAGTCTAACTAAATAGTTCCTCGCCGCAAGCCGGTGCCGGGTGGAATCCGTCACTTCCGGGAACTCTTGAGCATCCCGTTAATCTCGGTCACACTTACCTGCATGGAGCTTGCCTACGACATCCGCGGTGACGGTCCGACCCTGGTTCTGGTGCACGGCGTCATCCACCGCCGGCACGCGTGGGACCCGGTGATCGACCTGCTCACGCCCCACCGGCGCGTGGTCACGGTCGACCTGCCGGGCCACGGCGCCTCGCCCGAGATGCCCGAGGGCGATGATCCGCTCCGACTCGGCGCCGACATCGCCATCGAGTTCCTGCACGAGATCGCGCCCGGCGAGAAGGTGCACGTGGCGGGCAACTCGCTGGGCGGGTGGTTCGCGCTGGAGGCGGCGGCGCGCGGAGAGGTCGCCTCGGCCACGGTGCTCTCGCCCGCCGGGTTCTTCCTGGGGAAGCTCGATCAGGCGCGCGCCGTGGACACCTTCCGCACGCTGCGCTGGGCCACCCGCCGGATGGGGCGCCGGCGCGACGCGTTCGTGAGCAACGCGGTGGGCCGGTCGGTGGGGCTCGGGGTGTTCATGTCGCACCCGTGGCGGGTGCCCGCCGGCACCGCCCGCATCGACGCGGAGTCGCTGCTGAGCAACAAGGTGATCGACCGGGGGCTGTCGGCCGATTTCACCTTCACCCCGCCGGTGGATCCCCGCGTGCCGGTGACGGTGGCGTGGGGCCGGCGCGACCTGGTGCTGCCCTGCTACGAGGCCCGGCGGGTGCGCGAGGTGTTCCCGCAGGCCGAAGTGACGCTGGTGCCCGGCGTGGGGCACGTGCCGATGTGGGACAACCCGCAGCTGGTGGCCGCGTTGTTGCTGGCCGGCAGCGAGGGGCCCACAGTTCCGCGGACGGAATAGCGGCGCGGCGGGGTTGCGTCAGCCCTGCGCGTCGCGCCAGGCGATGGCCGCGTGCAGCTCCGTGAGGTCGTAGTCGGGCCCGCCGACGCCGACGGTGAACAGCGAGACGCCCTGGCGCACAAGCTCGTCGGCCCGCTGCGCGGGGGTGAGGCCGTCGTCGGACTCCGCCGGCCACGGCACCGAGCGCTCGATCTCGGCCGGGTCGCGGCCCACGTCGGCGCAGTGTCGGCGCAGTGCGTCGGTCTTCTCGGGGTAGCTGTCCGGGTCGGCGAACGAGTGCCAGATGTCCGCGTGCCGGGCGACATGCCGCAACGTCTTGCGGAGTCCACCGCCGCCGATGAGCACCGGGATCTTGCGGGTGGGCGGCGGATCCAGCCGCGGCAGCCGGGCGGCGATGCGGTCGAGGTTCTCGCCCAGCAGGTCGATGCGCGAGCCCTTGGTGCCGAACTCGTAGCCGTATTCCTCGTAGTCCTTGGCGAACCATCCGGCGCCGATGCCCAGGATGAGCCGGCCGCCGCTGATGTGGTCGACGGTGCGGGCCATGTCGGCGAGCAGGTCGGGGTTGCGGTAGCCGCCGCCGGTGACCAGCGCCCCGAATTCGATGCGTTCCGTCTGCTCGGCCCACGCCCCCAGCATCGTCCAGCACTCGAAGTGGGGGCCGTCCCTGTGGCCCTGCGCGTCGGGGTACAGGGGGAAGAAGTGGTCCCAATTGAAGGCGATGTCGACGCCGGCGTCCTCGGCGCGCAGGACGGCGTCGCGGAGCATCGTGTACTGCGGGGCGTGCTGCGGCTGGAGCTGCACGCCGATGCGGATGGGGCGGTCTGCCATGGGGCGCCTCCGTTCGTCCGGGTGCGGTGCGATTCGAGCGTATGCGCAAACCGGCGGGATCGCGCCGGATCCGGCGGTAGGCGCATACGCTCGGCGGCGGCGCGACCGGCGGGCGGCGGGTGCTCCCGATCCGAGCACCCTTTGCCCGATCCGAGCGCCGGCTCGCGCGGCCCTGCGGCGATACCGTGCTCGGATCGAAGGCGGGTCCTCGGGCCACCGCCGGGCCCCACCCTCACCGCCGGGCCCCACCCTCACCGCCGGGC
>CAZDSL010000344.1:0-3340 GCA_964507655.1 uncultured Mycobacteriaceae bacterium
CACGATGCGAACACTCCGCACGTACGCACTCCCCGCAGTCGCCGCTGTCGGCGCCGCCACCCTGTTCGCAGGGGCGGGGGTCGCCGTCGCAGCCGACGTCCTGCCGGGCGACATCCCCGACAACCACGTGGTCCTCACCGGATCAGACGCCCTCGACATCACCGTCGGCGACGTCGAGAATGGCACCGTCGACGTGACAGTCGAGAACTCCGACGCAGGTCAGGGCTACACCTGCGCGGGCCTCGTCACCGAGGCGGGCGTCGTCAGCCAGACCATGGACTACTACGGTCAGAACCCGGCGAGCCTCGGTCCGCTGGGCAGCCTGATGGGGCTGGGTATCCCGGCGTTGGCGGGACTCGCCGATACCTCCAGCCTCGGCAGCCTCGCCGCACCGAACATCCAGGCGCAGAATGCGATCCAGGACGCGCAGGCGCAGGCGGCAATCGCCGGCCACACCGCCGACATCGCCGAGTTCACCGTCGGTCCGAATGCGACGTCGGGGCCGACGACGATCACGCTGAACACGCCGTCAACGGGCACGCGAGCGGACTTCGATCCGGCGGTGTACCTGAGCTGCACGGGCGCTGACGAGCTCACCTACGGCTTCGCCGGCTACAACGGCGACTCCGGCGGGTCGGGCGGCACCGGATCGCTGGGCTCCGACGCCGGCGGCGAGGGCTCGCTGGGCGACCTGACGGGCTCGCTCGGCTCCTCGGGCGACAACGGCACCGACGAGGGCGACGGCGGCGACGGCGACGGCGGCACCGACGCCTCGGCCGGCTCGGCGGCCGGCGGCGCGGCCGGTTCGCTGACCGAACTGTCCGCGAGCTGACGCTCCCGTAACGCGGTGGGGCCGGGCACGCCCGGCCCCACCGTCGCGTCCGCCCCCGGGAATGCCCCGGCCGCCCGCGTCGTTGGGATTGGTGACGGCGCACGACCCCCGGGCCCGCATCCGGCCGGGCGGCGCCGAGTACGCCCGCCCCCACACGAACGGAGCCTCTCCATGGCCACCACCGATCTCACCGCCGACACCTTCGAGCAGACGATCACCGACAACGACATCGTCTTCGTCGACTTCTGGGCCGGCTGGTGCGGCCCCTGCAAGCAGTTCGCCCCCACCTACAGCAAGGTGTCGGAGCAGCACCCCGACGTCGTCTTCGGCAAGGTCGACACCGAGGCCGAGCAGCAGCTGGCCGCGGCCGCGCAGATCTCGTCGATCCCCATGCTGATGGCGTTCCGCGAGGGCCAGCTGGTGTTCGCGCAGCCCGGTGCCCTGCCGCAGCCCGCGTTCGAGCAGCTCGTGCAGCAGGTCAAGGACCTCGACATGGAGCAGGTCCGCGCGCAGATGGCCGCCGAGGGCTGATCGGCCGCACCCGTCCGGAGGGCGGGGCGTCCCCACGCGGGGCGCCCCGCCCTCCGCCGTTCGCGTCCCGCCGTCCGCCATTTGCCCCGGGCGTTCGGCCGGAACCCTTGCCGCCGCACCGCATGTGCGGGTTATCTAGAGGCCAGGTGCTGTCGACAGAATGGGGCACACGATGACCGACCAGCAGACCGCAGCCCACCAGCAGACCGGGGCCGGCGCCGACGTCAAGCCGCGCAGCCGCGACGTCACCGACGGCCTGGAGAAGACGGCCGCCCGCGGCATGCTCAGGGCGGTGGGCATGGGCGACGACGACTGGGGCAAATCGCAGATCGGCATCGGCTCGTCGTGGAACGAGATCACGCCCTGCAACCTTTCGCTCGACCGCCTGGCCAAGGCCGCCAAGGAGGGCGTGTTCGCCGCCGGCGGCTACCCGCTCGAGTTCGGCACCATTTCCGTGTCCGACGGCATCTCCATGGGCCACGAGGGCATGCACTTCTCGCTGGTCTCGCGCGAGGTGATCGCCGACAGCGTCGAGACGGTGATGAACGCCGAGCGCCTCGACGGCTCGGTGCTGCTGGCCGGCTGCGACAAGTCGCTGCCCGGCATGCTCATGGCCGCCGCCCGGCTCGACCTGGCCAACGTGTTCCTCTACGCCGGCTCCACCCTGCCCGGCCTGGCCAAGCTCTCGGACGGCAGCGAACGCGAGGTCACCATCATCGACGCGTTCGAGGCGGTGGGGGCGTGCTCGCGCGGGCTGATGAGCCGCGAGGACGTCGACACCATCGAGCGCACCTTCTGCCCCGGCGAGGGCGCCTGCGGCGGCATGTACACGGCCAACACGATGGCGTGCGTGGCCGAGGCGCTGGGCATGTCGCTGCCCGGCAGCGCCGCGCCGCCCGCCTCGGACCGCCGCCGCGACGGGTACGCGCGCCGCAGCGGCGAGGCCGTCGTCCGCCTGATCGCCCGGGGCATCACGGCGCGCGACATCATGACCAAGGACGCCTTCGAGAACGCGATCGCCGTGGTGATGGCCTACGGCGGCTCCACCAACGCCGTGCTGCACCTGCTCGCCATCGCCAACGAGGCCGAGGTGGAGCTGACGCTCGACGACTTCATCCGGGTCGGCTCGCGGGTGCCGCACCTGGCCGACGTCAAGCCGTTCGGCAAGCACGTCATGCTCGACGTCGACCGCGAGGGCGGCGTGCCGGTGCTGATGAAGGCGCTGCTCGATGCGGGCCTGCTGCACGGCGACTGCCTCACCGTCACCGGCCGCACCGTCGCCGAGAACCTCGCCGAGATCAACCCGCCCGACCCGGACGGCCAGGTGCTGCGCGTCCTCGACGACCCGATCCACCCCTCGGGCGGGCTGACCATCCTCAAGGGTTCGCTGGCGCCGGGCGGGGCGGTGGTGAAGTCGGCCGGCTTCGACGACTCGGTGATCCGCGGGACGGCGCGCGTGTTCGACCGCGAACGTGCCGCCCTGGACGCCCTCGAGGACGGCACGATCCAGGCGGGCGACGCGGTGGTGATCCGCTACGAGGGCCCCAAGGGCGGGCCGGGCATGCGCGAGATGCTCGCCATCACCGCCGCCATCAAGGGCGCCGGCCTGGGCAAGGACGTGCTGCTGCTCACCGACGGCCGCTTCTCCGGCGGCACGACGGGGCTGTGCGTGGGGCACGTGGCGCCCGAGGCCGTGGACGGCGGGCCGATCGCCTTCGTCCGCGACGGCGACCCGATCACCCTCGACGTGGCGCACGGCGTGCTCGACCTGGGCGTCGACGAGGACGAGCTGGCCCGCCGGCGCGAGGGGTGGGCGCCGCTGCCGCCCCGGTACACGCGCGGCGTGCTGGCGAAGTACGCGAAGCTGGTGCACTCGGCGTCGGAGGGTGCCGTCTGCGGGTGACGGGGGTGGCGGCGCCCGGGGGATTCAGCGGCCGAGCGAGCGCAGCGCCTTCTTCGCCTCCGCCAGCTCGCGCG
>CAZDSL010000345.1:0-3315 GCA_964507655.1 uncultured Mycobacteriaceae bacterium
CTGCCCGGCGCGGTGCCGCTGGAGACCTACCCGCTGCCGCGCGAGTGCCTGCTGCTGTTCGGGCAGGAGGGGCCCGGGGTGAGCGACGCGGCGCGCGCGGGCGCGCTCACCACCGTGTCCATCGCCCAATACGGCTCCACCCGCAGCATCAACGCGGGCGTCGCCGCCGGCATCGCCATGCACGCCTGGATCCGCCGGCACGCCGACCCGGCCGCCGCCTGGTGAACCCGCCCGGCGTGCGCGAGCGCGCCCGATCCGGCACGCTGTGCACATGACGATCCCGGCGGGGTCCGTGCGGCGCGAGGCGGTGTGGGCGCCGCGGGCCGACGCTGCCGAAGCGGCGGTGGTGCACCGGCACCTGCGCAGGCTCTGGTCGCTGCCGTCCACCCGCCTGGGCCGCGTGCGCTGGCCGGGCGACGTGCCGTCGGGCACCTTCGTCGTGTGGCACTACTGGTGGCAGGCGCACCTGATCGACTGCGCCGTCGACGCCGCCGTGCGCGCGCCCACCCCCACCCGCCGCCGGCGCCTCGCCCGCCTGGCCCGCACGCCGTGGCTGCGCAACTGCGTGAGCCGGTCGGGCTCGCTGGGCTGGCGGCGCGACTACCACGACGACATGGCGTGGATGGCGCTCGCGCTGGAGCGGGCGCACCGGCTGTGCGGGGTGCGCCGGCCGCGCGCCGTCGACACGCTCACCGCCGCGCTGCGCGAGGCGTCTGGGCCCGAGTGCGCGCCGCTGCCGTGGCGGCGCGGCGGCGACTTCCTCAACGCGCCCTCGAACGGCCCGGCCGCGATCCTGTTCGCCCGCACCGGCGACACGGCCCGGGCCTCCGCGCTGTGCGACTGGATCGACGCCGGGCTCCGCGACCCGGCCACCGGCCTCATCCACGACGGCGTGCGGCCCGGCGGGCTCGAGCCGGCCTTCTACACGTACTGCCAGGGCGTGGTGCTCGGGGCCGAGACGGAGCTGGCCGTGCGCACCGGCCGCCCCGAGCACGCGCAGCGCATCCGGCGCCTGCTCGCCGCCATCACCGAGGGCGTGTGCACCGACGGGGTGCTGCGCGGCCAGGGGGGCGGCGACGGCGGGCTATTCGCCGGCATCCTCGCCCGCCACCTCGCGGAGACGGCGTGCGGGCTGCCCGACACGATCCCCGACGTCGGCATCCTGCGCGAGACGGCCGCCACGCTGGTGATGGCCTCGGCGCAGGCGGCGTGGGACAACCGCATCGAGATCGACACCGAGCCGCTGTTCGGCCCCGACTGGGCCACCCCCGCCGTGGTGCCCGCCGCGCTGTACCGGCCCGACGACCCGTCCGCGCGGGTGCCCGAGCGCGACCTGTCGGTGCAGCTCTCCGGGTGGATGCTCATGGAGGCCGCGGCGCGGGTGGAGGACGCGGCGAGGATGGAAGGCGGGCGCTGAGCGCTTCGGGAGCTGGGCCGTCCGGGGGTGGGCCGTTCGGGGGGTGGGCGTCGTCAGGACGCGAGCGCGGGGGCGGGTTCCTCGGCGGGCTCGCCGGCGGCCTGCCCGGCCCGGCACTCGCGGCGCATGCGCACCAGGCCCACGCCGGTGGCGACGGCGACGGCGAGCGTCATCACGCCCAGCAGCACCGGCATCAGCCAGCGGATGCGGTCGAGCTGCGCGCCGCCCGCATAGCCGAGCACGAGCATCACCGGCGACCACAGCAGCGCGCCGAGCGCCGTGGCGCACGCGAAGCTGCGGCGGTCCATCGCCGCGGCCCCGGCGACCTGGGGGCACAGGGTGCGCACCCACGGCAGCCAGCGCGACACCAGCACGCCCCAGAAGCCGTAGCGGTTGAGCAGGCGCTGCGCCTTGCCCAGGTTCTCGGCGTTGACGTACCGGGCGCCCGGGCGCGCCGCCAGCCGGTGCGCCCGCCGACGGCCCAGCCGGTAGCCCAGGTGGTTGCCCGCCACGGCAGCCATGAACACGGCGATCACGGCGGCGAGCAGCCAGCCGCCGCGGTGCCCGGCCGCGAACAGCATGCCCGCGGTGAGCAGCAACGAGTCTCCCGGGAGCACCAGGCCGACGAGGAACGCGCACTCCACGAACAGCACCGCCGCCACCGTCAGCACCACCAGGCCGGGGCCCGCGGCGAGGAGGGGATCGAGTGCCGAGGAGAACGCGGACACCGGCTAGGCCCGGGGGTCCGAGTCGGCGGGGCTGACGGCGACGGCGTCGTCGCCGGCCTCCGGTGCGGACGCGGCGGCACCCGCCTTGCGGCGCTTGTACCACTCCCACACCATGGGCAGCACCGAGACGAGCACGATGAGGATGAAGATGGGCTCGATGAGCTTCTGGATGATCTCGAAGCTGCCCAGCCAGAAGCCCAGCAGCACGATGCCGCAGCCCCACACGATGGCGCCCACGATGTTGTAGAGGCTGAACAGCGAATACCGCATGCGCGCGGCGCCCGCCACGATGGGGGCGAGCGTGCGCACGATGGGCACGAACCGGGCCACGAAGATCGTGAACGGGCCGCGCTGCTCGAAGAAGTGGTGCGCCTCCTCCAGATACTTCTGTTTGAGGAAGCGGGCGTCGGGCGTGAACATCGACGTGCCCGCGTAGCGGCCGATCCAGTAGCCGATCTGCCCGCCGATGATGCCGGCGATGGGCACCCCGATGAGCAGCCACCCCAGCTTGAGGTGCGTGTCGGCCACCTGGGCGGCGTGCTCGCCGGTGGCGCTGCCCGCCGCGATGAGGCCGGCGACGAAGAGCAGCGAATCGCCGGGCAGCACGGGGAAGAGCACGCCGGATTCGATGAGGATCACCGCCAGCAGGCCCCAGAACGCCACCGGGCCGAAGTAGCCGATGAGGTTGAACGGGTCCATGAACCCCGGCATGAGCGCCAGGGTGGTGACGGGTTCGGAGGCGGCCTGCAGAATCACGGGCCCCAGCGTACCTGGGCCCCGGCGCGGCTCCGGGAGGCCGTGACGGCGTGCACGGCGCGTCGCGCGGGTCGCGCGGGCGGACCGGGCTGAGACTTCCCGGCCGCGTATTGCCATACTGCAGGGGGTGGCACAACCACCCCGCCCCGACCCGCAGTCGTCAACGGAGGACTCCAGCCGTGCCTATCGCAACCCCCGAGGTCTACGCCGAGATGATCGGCCGGGCCAAGGAGAACCAGTTCGCCTACCCGGCCATCAACTGCACGTCGTCCGAGACGGTCAACGCCGCCATCCGCGGGTTCGCCGAGGCCGGCAGCGACGGCATCATCCAGTTCTCCACCGGCGGAGCCGAGTTCGGCTCCGGCCTGGGCGTGAAGAAGATGGTCACCGGCGCCGTGGCGCTGGCCGAGTTCG
>CAZDSL010000346.1:0-3309 GCA_964507655.1 uncultured Mycobacteriaceae bacterium
TGCTGGCGGCGGTGGGCACCTCCGGCGCGCTGGGGGTGTGGGCGCCGATCCAGCCGTACCTGGCGGCGGTGTCGCTGGGCCTGCTGGCCGTGGCGGTGGCCTACCGCTGGCGGCGGCGGGACTGCGGCCCGCAGTGTGCGGCGCCGCGCGGCGCGTGAGGCCGCGCGGGCCCCGTCAGCGGCCCAGCTGCAGGCACACCAGCGCCGCCGCGGTGAGCATCGCCGCCACGGACAGCACCACCGGCGTCAGCGCGAACGCCACGGCCAGCGGGTAGTCGGCCGGGGCGCAGAGCCGCCGTCGGCGGGTGGGCGGGGTGCCGAGCCAGCACAGGCGCGCCGCCACCGCGTCCTCCGCCATCGCCAGCGCGGATGCCGGTGCGCAGCCGGGTGCGGAGGTCGAGGCGCGCGCCCGCTCCTGCACCGCGACGAGCGCGGCGCCCACCACCCCGGCGCCTTGGCGGCGCGCGGAGCGCTCGTCGGCGGCGAACTCCACCAGGGCGCGGGCGGCCCCCGGGGCCTGCCGGAACAGCGGCACGGCGGGCAGCGCCGCCGCGAGCGCCTCGGCGACGGCGACCAGCAGGTGGTGCCGGCCGCGCACATGCGCGGCCTCGTGGTCGAGGACGGCCGCGAGTTCCGTCGACGGCAGGGCGCGCAGCCCGGTGCCGGCGACGATCGCGGGGGAGCGGCCGCCGACGCTGTAGCAGGTGGGCCCCTCCGACTCGACCCACAGCACCGGTATGCCGTGGTGCACGCTGCGCGCGGGCGCGAGGGTGCGGATCGCGTGCAGGTGGGCCGCGGCCGACGCGGCGCGCGCGTGCAGCCGCCACGCGACCGTGGCCGCCAGCACGGCGGCGATCCCGATGAGCAGGGCGGTGAGCGCCACCTGCGCCGCATCGATCCAGGGCAGCGAGCCGTCGTCGCGGAGCCGCTGCACGCACGCGTGGGCGGCGCCGAAGGCCGTGCGGCCCGGACGGGTGAACATCGACACCGGCGCCGCGATCATGGCGGCGACGACGAGGACGATCGAGGCGGTCCAGGCGGTGATGGCCAGCCGCGGATGCAGCCCGGGGGCCACCGTCACCGACAGGTACCGCGGGGCGCCGTAGCCGATGACGACGATGGCGGCGACGAGTCCGAGCGCGACGATCATGAGCCGTCCCCGTCCGGGCCGCGGCGGCGCGGGGCGGTGCCGGCCGCCTTCCGGAGCGCCTTGCGCAGGAAGGCGGACTCCTCGGCACTGGCGGACCGGGCGAAGTGCAGCAGCACGTTCTCCGGGTCACCGCTGGCCGAGAGCACCTCGCGCAGCAGCTCCGCGCCGTGCTCCGGGCGCGACTTGGCGGGGAGGTAGCGGTAGGCGCGCCCCTCGAGCGTGCGGTCGGCCATGCCCTTGCCGTGCAGGTTGTCGAGGACCGTCATCACGGTGGTGTAGGCGTGCGGACGGGGGGTGTCGAGCAGGTCCATCACCTCCCGCACGCGCAGGGGGCCGTCGGCGGACCAGAGGACCTGCATCACGGCCGACTCGAGCTCGCCCAGCCTCGTCATCGTCTCCTCCGTCACCGGCGCGGGGCCGGGCGTGCGTCGTCTCCCCGGTGTCGCCCCGATGATACGGGAGGACGGCGCGGCCCCGGGGCGGCCGACGCCGTGTGCCCGGCGAATTGATGCAACAGTGCGGCGAGAAGTGTTGCATTGTGTTACCTCTGATGCGACGGGGCCGGGCGGCGCCGCGGAAGGAGGCGGCCGGTGGGCCGGATCGGGGCACGGACGGAAGCGATCGAGGGCGGCCGGGGCGCGGGGCCGTCGCGCCGCGCGGTGCTCGCGGGGGCGGGCGGAGCGGCGGCGCTGGCGGGCCTGGGCGCCCTGCTGCCGCGCGGTGCCGCACCCCGCGCGGCGGCGTCGCCCGCCCTGCGCGCCGGCGGCCGGACGGTGGCCGTGCTGGGCGGGGGAGTGGCGGGCCTGACGGCGGCGCACGAGCTCGCCGAACGCGGCTTCGAGGTGACGGTGTACGAGCCGACGGCGCTCGGCGGAAAGGCGCGCAGCATCCCGGTGCCGGGCACGGGGGCCGGCGGGCGCGCGGACCTGCCCGGTGAGCACGGCTTCCGCTTCTTCCCCGGCTTCTACCAGCACATCCCCGAGACGATGGCGCGCATCCCGGTGGGCGCCGGCAGCGTCGCCGACAACCTCGTGGGCGCGTCCACCGCGCGGCTCTCGCTGAGCGGCGCGCCCGACCTCACCGCGCCGATGACGTTCACGCCGGGCCGGCGGCTCGACTTCCTCACCCCGCACACGCTGCGCGAATCGCTGGGCGCGATGCTCGACGTGGGCGGGGCCATCCCGCCGGACGAGGTGGCCTGGTTCCTCGATCGGCTGGTCGTGTTCCTCACCAGCAGCATCGATCGGCGCTTCGGCGAGTGGGAGTACATCCCCTGGGAGAAGACGCTGCGGGCGGCCGACAAGTCGCCCATGTTCCGCGAGGTGCTGGTCAGCGCGCTGACCCGCCAGCTGGTGGCGGCCAAGCCGTCGGTGAGTTCCACACGCACCATCGGGACCATCGGCCAGGCCTTCGTGCTCAACATCGCCGGCATCGTGCCCGCCTACGGCACCCATGCCGACAGGCTGCTGTGCGCGCCCACCAACGAGGCGTGGATCGACCCGTGGGTGGCGCACCTGCGCTCGCTGGGCGTGCGCTTCGCGATGGGCACCCGCATCACCGGGCTCGAGACGGGCGGCGGGAGGGTGACGGCGGCGCGGGCCGTCGACGCGGCGGGGGTGCGGCGCCCCGTCACGGCCGACTGGTACGTCGCGGCCATGCCGGTGGAGCAGGTGACGAAGGTGCTCACGCCCGGCATCCTCGACGCCGACCCCGCGCTGGCGGGGCTGCGCGAGCTGGTGGTGGACTGGATGGCCGGCATCCAGTTCTTCCTGCGCACGCCCACGCCCATCACCCCGGGGCACATGGCCTACATGGGCACCCCGTGGGCGCTCACGTCGATCAGCCAGGCGCAGTTCTGGCGCCGCGACATCCCCGCCGACTACGGCGACGGCACCGTCGCCGACTGCCTCTCGGTGGACATCTCCGACTGGGACACGCCCGGCATCCTCTACGGACGGCCCGCCAAACGGTGCAGCCGCGAGGAGATCGCGCGCGAGGTGTGGGCGCAGATGCGGGCGTGCCTCGACGACACCGGCGAGGCGGTGCTGCGCGACGAGGACCTGGCCGCCTGGTCGCTCGACCCGGGCATCCATTGGGACCCGGCCGCAGGCGCCCACGCCAACGACACCCCGCTGCTGGTGAACACCGTCGGGTCGTGGG
>CAZDSL010000347.1:0-3306 GCA_964507655.1 uncultured Mycobacteriaceae bacterium
GGCGCCGGCCTCGCCTGCGCCACCTCCGAGCTGGCGGCCGCGGGCGACGGCGGCATGCACATCGACCTCGACCGCGTCCCGCTGCGCGCCGAGGGCATGACCCCGGCCGAGGTGCTCTCCAGCGAGTCGCAGGAGCGCATGTGCGCGGTGGTGACCCCGGAGAACGTGGACGCGTTCATGGCCGTGTGCGCCAAGTGGGACGTGCTCGCCACCGACATCGGCGAGGTCACCGACGGCGAGAACCTCGTCATCGACTGGCACGGGCAGACGGTCGTCGACGCGCTGCCGTCGAGCCTCGCCGACGAGGGGCCGGTCTACGAGCGCCCGGTGCAGCGGCCCGCGTCGCAGGACGCGCTCGTCACCGACACCACCGCGTCGCTGCCGCGGCCGCAGACGCCCGACGAGCTGCGCGCCACGCTGCTGCGCATGGTCTCCTCGCCGCAGCTGTGCAGCCGCAAGTGGGTCATCGAGCAGTACGACCGCTACGTGCGCGGCAACACCGTCCTCGCCGAGAACGCCGATTCGGGCGTGGTGCGCATCGACGAGGCGACGGGCCGCGGCATCGCGCTGGCCACCGACGCCTCGGGCCGGTACACCGCGCTCGACCCGTACACCGGTGCGCAGCTGGCGCTCGCCGAGGCGTACCGCAGCGTGTCGGTGAGCGGCGCGGTGCCGGCCGCCGTCACCAACTGCCTCAACTTCGGCTCGCCCGAGGATCCGGGCGTGATGTGGCAGTTCCAGCAGGCCGTGCGCGGCCTGGCGGACGGCTGCGCGCAGCTGGGCATCCCCGTCACCGGCGGCAACGTGAGCTTCTACAACCAGACGGGCAGCGAGCCCATCCTGCCGACGCCCGTGGTGGGCGTGCTCGGCGTCATGGACGACGTCCGCCGGCGCACCCCCACCGGCCTGGGCCGGGAGCCGGGCGAGACGCTGATCCTGCTGGGCACCACGCGCGACGAGTTCGACGGCTCGGCCTGGTCGCAGGTGGAGCACGGGCACCTCGGCGGCGTGCCGCCGCGGGTCGACCTCGAGCACGAGCGGGTGCTCTCCGAGATCCTGGTCTCGGGCAGCCGCGACGGTCTCGTCAGCGCCGCACACGACCTCTCCGAGGGCGGGCTGGCGCAGGCCGTGATCGAGTCGGCCCTGGCCGGCGAGACGGGGTGCCGCATCATCGTGCCCGAGGGCGCCGACCCGTTCGTCACGCTGTTCTCCGAGTCGGCCGGGCGGGTGCTGGTGGCCGTGCCGCGCACGGAGGAGAGCCGCTTCATCGCCATGTGCGACGCGCGCGAGATGCCGTGGGTGCGCATCGGGGTGGTGGACCAGGGCTCCGATTCCGTCGAGGTGCAGGACCACTTCCAGATCACGCTCGACGAGCTGCGCGAGGCGCACGAATCCACGCTGCCGAGGCTGTTCGGCTGAGCGCAGAGGTGCAGTCGCCGCCCACCGGGCCCGCGGAGGACCACCCCGCGGCCCCGGTGGGCGGTGCTCTGCGCCGATGGCACCGGTGGGGCCTGTCGCTGACGAAGTTCGACACCACCGGGATCTTCTTCGCGACCCTGTTCCTGTGCTGGTCGCTCACGCCGTCGCTGCTGCCGCGCGGCTGGCTGTTCCAGGGCCTGATCGGCGGCATCAACGCCGCCCTGGGCTACGGGGTTGGCCTGCTCGCCGGCCGGGCTGTGGAGCGCTACTACCTTTCGGGCCGCCCATGGTGGCCGTTGCCGCGCCGGCGCCTGCACGCGGCGCGGGTGGCGGTGATCGCGGTGTGCGTGACGGCGACCGTCGGGATGCTGGTGCTCTCGGCGGTGTGGCAGCGCGAGCTGGCCTCCCGCATGGACATGGAGGGCACCACCACCGGCGGCTACATCCGCGCCGGCCTGGTGACGGTGGGCGTGCTGGCGGCGGTCATCACCGTCTTCCGCCTGCTGCGCGACGCCGCCCGCCTGCTGGGCCGCCAGGTGGCGCGGCGCACCGGCGTGCCGCGGTGGGCGGCGACGGCGATGGGGGCGGTGGCGGTGGCGGCGATCGCGCTGGTGCTGGTGGACGAGGTGCTGCTGCGGGTGACCGAGGGCGTGACCAACCGGATCTTCAGCGCCAACAACGAGGCGACGCCGCCGGGCATCGTGCAGCCGCTGCAGCCGGAACGCTCGGGCAGCCCTGACTCGCTGGTGCCGTGGGACACCCTGGGCTACGAGGGCCGCTACTTCGTGGCGCGCGGCTGGCGCGAGGACGAGCTGGCGCGCCGCACGGGGCGCCCGGCGCGCCAGCCCATCCGCCTGTACGTGGGCCTCGACTCGGCGCCCACCGCGGCCCGGCGCATGGATCTGCTGCGCGCCGAGATGGCGCGCACGCACGCGTTCGAGCGCGCGGCCGTCGTCGTGATCCCCACCACCGGCACCGGCTGGGTCAACCCCACGGCCGCCCAGGCCATCGAGCTCATGTACGGCGGCGACACCGCGATCATCGCCTCCCAGTACTCGTACAAGCCCAGCGCCGTGTCGTTCCTCACCGACCGCGACGCGGCGGCGGAGGCGGGCGAGGAGCTGGTCGACACGGTCCACGACGCGTTCGACGCCGCGACGGCCGGGATGCCGGAGGACGACCGGCCGAAGCTGTACGTGTACGGCGAGAGCCTCGGCGTCACGGCGGGCGAGGGCGCGTTCGACTCGCTCGCCGACATCCGCCGCATGGTCGACGGCGTGCTGTGGGTGGGGCCGCCGCACAGCAGCCGGCTGTGGCGCAGCATCGTCGCGCGCCGCGACCCCGGCACGCGCGAGGTGGACCCCACCTACTCCGACGGGCTGGTGGTGCGCTTCGCGAACGACGCGCAGGACATCCGCGACGACGAGGAGTCGGGCGCCCGCGGCGGCGCGCCGTGGCTGGCGCCGCGCGTCCTCTACATCCAGCACCCCTCCGACCCCGTCGTGTGGTGGTCCACCGACCTGCTGTTCCACCGCCCCGCCTGGCTCTCGGAGGCCCCGGGCGACGACCGGATCGCGGCGATGCGCTGGTTCCCGCTGGTGACGTTCTGGCAGGTCAGCGCCGACCTGGCGATGGCCGCGGACGTGCCCGACGGGCACGGCCACAACTACGGCACCCAGGTGCTCGACGGGTGGGCGGCGGTGGCGGCCCCGCCGGGCTGGACCGACGCCGACACCGAGAGCACGCGCGTGCTGCTGCAGCAGGCGCGGGAGCATCAGGGGCCGGAGAAGTAGCGTGGCGCCGCCGCCGGGGCCGGCCGGCGGCGCGCGGAGGCACGGGCGGCCGCGGGCGGCCCGGGAAGGGAGGCGCGGTGGCGCAGCGCAGGCA
>CAZDSL010000348.1:0-3285 GCA_964507655.1 uncultured Mycobacteriaceae bacterium
CCTCCGCCGCGGGGCGCGCCGCCGCGTCGGGGGCGCCGGAGCCGGTGCCGTCGTCGGTCTGTGGGGCCATGTGCACTCCTCGTGTGTGTCGCGGGACCGCGCCCCGCGGCGCGGTGGCCGGGGGCGCGGGCGGGGACCGCCGTGTGGCGGGCCGGGCGGGGCCGGGTCAGTCGAAGGTGATGATGTTGCGGGCCACCTGGCCGCCCTGCATCTGCGCGAACGCGTCGTTGACCTGGTCGAGCCCGATGGTGCCTGAGATCAGCTCGTCGATCTTGAGCGAGCCCTGCAGGTACATCTCGACGTAGCGGGGGATGTCCACCTGGAAGCGGTTCGAGCCCATCAGGCTGCCCTGGATGCGCTTCTCGGACATGAAATCGACGCCGGGCAGCGAGATCTCGGTGCCCACCGGGATCATGCCCACCACGGTGGCGGTGCCGCCGATCCGCAGCATCGCGAACGCCTGCTCCACCGTGGGGCCCAGGCCGATCGCCTCGATGGCGTGGTGCACGCCGCCGCCGGTGAGCTCGCGCACCTGCTCCACGGGATCGCCCGCGGCGGGATCGACGGTGTCGGTGGCGCCGAACGAGGCCGCGAGCTCGCGCTTGGAGGCGACCGGGTCGATGGCGATGATCCGGTGCGCGCCCGCGATCCGCGCGCCCTGCACCGCGTTGAGGCCCACGCCGCCGCAGCCGATCACGGCGACGGTCTCGCCCGGCGCGACGCGCGCGGTGTTGAACACGGCGCCGAGCCCGGTGGTGATGGCGCACCCCAGCAGCGCGGCGCGGTCCAGCGGCATCTCGGGGTTGATCGGCACCACCGCGTTCTCGTGCACCAGCATCTGCTCGCCGAACGACGACAGGTCGAGGAACTGCCACATGGCGTCGCCGTCTGCCGCGGTGAGGCGCTGCGGCGCGCCCTTGGGCCGGCGCAGGCCGCGCTTGCGGCACAGCACCAGCCGGCCCGACAGGCAGTACTCGCAGGTGCCGCAGTACACCGAGATGCAGCTGACGACGTGGTCGCCGGGCTTGACGTGGGTGACGCCCTCGCCCACCGCCTCGACGACGCCCGCCGACTCGTGCCCCAGCACGGTGGGCAGCCGGGCCGGGAAGTGCCCCTGCGCGTAGTGCAGGTCGCTGTGGCACACGCCGGCGGCCGAGGTGCGGATGAGCACCTCGCGCTGGCCGGGCGTGCCGATGGAGACGTCCTCGATGGTGACGTCGCCGGGTGCATTGCGCAGTACTGCTGCCTTCACGTGGTTCCTCCGGAAACGGGCCATGACCATGGCCGTGGTGGTGCGGTGGCGGTGACGCCGGTGATGGTGCGCGGAAACCGGATGATCGGTGCGCAAAAACCATGGTGCCAGCTAATTAGCAGCACGACAAGCTACCAGCCGGTACTGGTACGCCGGTGCAGGAGCGGGTCAACATACCGCTTGGTTACAGATATCGCCGTTGTCACCTGCCCTTTCGCCTTCCTATCCCCCCGGCGCGCGGCGCGTCGATTGCGGACCGGCACCCGCGGGTGTTAGCTGACTATCGACGCGTCAGCTAACAGTGACCGCATCGCCGCGGCGCGGGCGCCACCCCCTCCGGGACGCACCGCGCCTTCGCCCGGATGCCCACGCGCACACCGGAACCCCCACGGAAGGAACGACGATGAAGACCACCGCCGCAGTGCTCCACGGACCCCACCAGGACTTCGAGATCATGGAGCTCGACCTCGACGGCCCCCGCCAGGGCGAGGTGCTCATCCGCTTCGCCGCGGCCGGGCTGTGCCACTCGGATCTGCACCTGATCGACGGCGAGCTCGAGCCCCGCTTCCCCATCGTCGGCGGGCACGAGGGCGCCGGCGTCGTCGAGGAGGTGGGGCCCGGCGTCACCCGGGTGGAGCCGGGCGACCACGTCGTGTGCTCGTTCATCCCCAGCTGCGGCCGCTGCCGCTACTGCTCCACCGGGCACCAGAACCTGTGCGAGATGGGGGCCACCATCCTGCAGGGCAACCTGCCCGACGGCACTTTCCGCTTCCACCACCAAGGCACCGACATCGGCGGCATGTGCATGCTGGGCGTGTTCTCCGAGCGCGCCACCGTCTCGGAATTCTCGGTGGTGAAGATCGACCCTTGGCTGCCGCTGCGCCCGGCCTCGCTGGTGGGCTGCGGCGTCACCACCGGCTGGGGCACCGCCAACTACGCGGGCGAGGTGCGCGCGGGCGACTCGGTGATCATCTACGGCGCCGGCGGCATCGGCATGAACGCCGTGCAGGGCGCGCGGCACGCGGGGGCCAAGGACATCCTGGTGGTGGACCCGGTGGAGTTCAAGCGCACCACGGCGGTGGAGTTCGGCGCCACCCACACCTTCGCCGACGCCCGCGCGGCGGCCGCGAAGCTCGACGAGCTCACCTGGGGCAAGGGCGCCGACGCGGCGCTGATCACCGTGGGCGTCACCGACGAGCAGGTGATCAAGGACGCGTTCAAGGCCGTCGGCAAGGGCGGGCGGGTGGTGATCACCAGCCTCGTCGACGCCCGCAAGACCACGATGGCGCTGTCCGCCGGCATCGCCACGCTCTACGAGAAGACCGTCACGGGCGCGCTGTTCGGCTCCGCCAACCCGCAGTACGACATCGTCCGGCTGCTGCGCCTCTACGACGCCGGGCAGATCAAGCTCGACGAGCTCATCACCGCCGAGTACAAGCTCGAGGACGTCAACCAGGGCTACCGGGACATGCGCGAGGGCAAGAACATCCGCGGGATCATCGTCTTCGACTAGGCCCCCGCCCGGCGCGCGGGGCGGGCGGCGTCAATCGAATGCGCCGTGCCGCCCGGCGCCGCCGGCGAACCTGTCGGCGCCCTGGCGGCCGTCCGCCTCGAGCGAGCGCATGCCGATGGCGAACTCCTCGGCCATCGCGTCGCGCTCCGAGTGCCCCCACTGCCCCAGCACCGAGGCCCTGTCGCCGCGCATGCACGTCTGCGGGAACTCGGCGATGCGCGCCGCCAGATCCTGCGCGTAGGCCAGCGCGGCGCCCTCCTCGACGAGGCGGTTGACCAGGCCCATGTATTCGGCCTCCGCGGCGGGCACCGGCCGGCCGGTGAGGATCATGTCCATCGCGCGCGACTGCCCGATCAGCCGCGAGAGCCGCACCGTGCCGCCGTCGATCAGCGGCACACCCCACCGGCGGCAGAACACCCCGAACACGGCCGTCTCGTCGGCGACGCGCAGGTCGCACCACGCCGCCAGCTCCAGCCCGCCCGCCACCGCGTAGCCGCTGACCGCGGCGATCACCGGCTTG
>CAZDSL010000349.1:0-3284 GCA_964507655.1 uncultured Mycobacteriaceae bacterium
CCCGCCGCGCACGGGCTCCGGCACCGGCCCCGGCACCCCGCGTCCCGCGCCCGGCACCGACGACGCGGGCCCCGGTGCGGCCTCCGGCGCGCTCGCGTTCGCCGCGCGCCACCCGGGCAAGCTCGTCGTCGCGGTCGTGTCGGTGCTGCTGCTGGTGGCCACGGGTTTCGCCTGGCAGCAGGTGGACACGCTGCGCTCCGGGCTCACCACGGCCGGCGGGCTGGGCCTGGGCGGCGGCAAGGACGGCGCCGTCGACATCCTCATGGTGGGCATCGACTCGCGCACCGACGCCAAGGGCGATCCGCTCTCGCAGAGCGAGCTCGACATGCTGCGCGCCGGCGAGGCCGACGCCACCAACACCGACACGATCATCCTCATCCGCATCCCCAACGACGGCTCGTCCGCCACCGCCGTCTCGATCCCCCGCGACTCCTACGTCAACGTGCCGGGCCTCGGCATGTCGAAGATCAACGCCGCCTACGGCTCCACCAAGGAGCTCACCCGCGAGCGGCTCGTGGAGCAGGGCGTGGACGAGAAGACGGCCGACGCGCGCAGCACCGACGCCGGCCGTCAGGCCCTGGTGCAGGCGGTGTCGGGGCTCACCGGCATCACCGTCGACCACTACGCCGAGGTGGGCCTGCTCGGTTTCGTGCTGCTCACCGACGCCGTCGGCGGCGTGCCCGTGTGCCTCAACGCCCCGGTGGACGACCCGTACTCCGGCGCCGTGTTCCCCGCCGGCGATCAGACCCTCGAGGGCGCCGACGCGCTGAGCTTCGTGCGCCAGCGGCACGGCCTGCCGCGCGGCGACCTCGACCGCATCGTGCGCCAGCAGGCGTACCTGGCGTCGCTGGCGCACCAGGTGCTCAGCGCCAAGATGCTGGCCAGCCCGTCCAAGCTCAACGAGCTGAGCTCCGCCGTGGAGCGCTCGATCGTGGTCGACTCCGGCTGGGACGTGATCGGCTTCGCCCGGCAGCTGCAGGACCTCTCCGGCGGCGCCGTCACCTTCCGCACCATCCCGGTGCTGGACCCGTCCGCCACCTCGCCCGACGGCGAATCGATCGTGCAGGTGGACCCGGCGCAGGTGCACTCGTTCTTCCAGGGCCTCGTCGGCCGGACCGGCGACGACGACGGCGGGGACGACGGCGATTCCGGCGGGGACGCGCCCGCGGCGGACGACACGGCGCCCCTCGACGTCACGCCGTCCGCGGTGACGGTGGACGTGCACAACGCCACCGCCGTGAGCGGGCTCGCCTCCTCCGTCTCCGACGCCCTCTCCTCCGTGGGGTACGCCCCCGGGCAGGTGGCCAACTACTCCGGCGCGGACGTCTCCTCCTCGCAGGTGCGCGCGGCGCCCGGCAGCCGCGACGATGCCCGCGCCGTCGCCCGCGCCCTGGGCGGGCTCGCCGTGACGGACGATCCGTCGCTCGCCCCCGGCACCGTCGACGTCGTGCTCGCCGGGCAGTACGCCGGGCCGGGCTCGGGCAGCTGGTCGGGCACCGTCGTCTCCGGCACCGACGGGGTGTCGGCCGGCGCCGCCGCGGGCGGCGCGTCCTCGGACGGGTCCGCCGGCGGAGCGTCGGGCTCCGGCGCCGCCGACCCGTCCGGCACCGCCCCGTCCACCGCCGAAGAACCCACGGGCCCGCCGGTGAGCGCGGGCGACGGGCCCCGTTGCGTCAACTGAGCCGCCCTCCCCGACCGTCCCCGCACCACCGCAACGCACATCGAGGTGAACAGTGACCGCCCCCACCCACCGCACGCTGACCGAGAAGCTGATCGACCCGATCCTCACGACCAACCCGGCCACGCCGCGGGTCACCTACTACAACGACGCCACCGGCGAACGCGTGGAGCTGTCCACCGTGACGCTGATGAACTGGGCGGCGAAGACGGCCAACATGCTGCGCGACGAGTTCGGCGTCGAGGCCGGCGCGCTGGTGCGGGTGCACCTGCCGGCGCACTGGCAGACGGCCGCCGTCCTGCTGGGCTGCTGGTGGGCGGGGTGCGAGGTCGCGGTGGGCGCGTCGGGCCGGCCCGCCGCCGCGGCGTTCGTGGCCGAGCGGTACCTGGGCGACGATCCGGCCACCGCCCTCGCCGCGCTCGACGCGGAGGAGATCCTCGTGCTCTCGCTCGACGCGTTCGGCCGCCCCGTCGCGCACCTGCCGGCCGGCACCACCGACTACGCCACCACTGTGCGCATGCACGGCGACCAGTACATGCCCAGCCGCGTCGCCGACGACGCCCCCGCCCTCGACGGCCGCACCATCGTCGAGGCCGCCGACGAGGCCCGTGCGGCCGCCGCGGGGCGCGGCATCACCGACTCCGACCGCGTGCTGTCCACGGCCGCCTGGGACGACGCGGCCTCGGTGGTCGCGGGCCTGCTCGCGCCCCTCGCCGCGGGCGCGTCGCTCGTGCAGGTCGCCGAGCCCGACGCGGCCGTGGCCGCACGCCGGATTGAAACCGAGAAAATCACCCTAGACCTGCGGTGACCCCTACAACGATCTGATCTCGAACATATCTCGGTAAGCCAACGGTCCCATTGATATCTAAGATGGTGAGCATGGCTAAAGACCAGACCTCCACGACTCGGAGGCAAGCCGGTGGCGGCCGGCCCGGTCGTCGGCCCGGGCGACCCGACACCCGTGAGACGATCCTCGAAGCCGCCCATCTTGCCTTCACATCCCAGGGATTCAGGGCGGCCACGGCCAAGTCCATCGCGGACGACGCCGGGGTGGATCCCGCGATGATCAACTA
Source organism: uncultured Mycobacteriaceae bacterium (assembly GCA_964507655.1). GTDB lineage: Bacteria > Actinomycetota > Actinomycetes > Mycobacteriales > Mycobacteriaceae > Tomitella. Next base: position 2,752 of record CAZDSL010000349.1, read on the forward strand.
TTTCTTCGGATCACGGCAGGGACTCTTCCGCGAAGTCCTGTATCGGCATCACGAACCCGCGGCGCGCCGTGCCGAAGTGGCCGAACACGTTGCAGAAGCGGCCGGCACCGAGGAAGGCGACTTCGCCGAGCGTCTGGTGCGCGAGGTGCTCCGCGCGTGGGACCGTCCCGCGACGCAGCGCCTGCTGACGGGCCTGATCCTCTCCGCGGGCGAGGACGCCCAGACCGATGAGCTGGTGCTCGCCGTGGGCGATTCCACGGGCGAGGTGGTGCAGAAGCACCTCATCGAGCAGGGCGTGTCGGCGCAGCAGGCGCGCCGGCAGAGCGCCGTCATCGTGGCGATGAACATGGGCATGGTGTACGGGCGGTACATCGTGCGTTCGGCGCTGGCGGAGATGTCCACCGACGAGGTGGTCGCCTCCTACGCGCCCGCCATCCGGGGCGTGCTCGCGTCCTGACCCCACCCCGACGACCGGCCCCGGCCCGCCACCCGGCGGGCCGGGGCCCTTCTTTTGCGGCCCTTCTTTTGCGGCC
>CAZDSL010000350.1:0-3278 GCA_964507655.1 uncultured Mycobacteriaceae bacterium
CGCCACCCGCGCCATCGCGCCCCGGTGGATGCCGCAGTGGAACCGCCGGCTGACCAACCGGGTGCAGGGTGCGTGGGCACCGTACCTGCCGCCGTGGGCGATGATCCAGCACGTGGGCCGGCGCTCGGGCAAGGCCTACGAGACGCCGGTGATGGCGCTGCGGCACCGCGGTTCGTACGCGGTGGCGCTGCCCTACGGCTCGCACACCGACTGGGTGCGCAACGTGTTCGCCGCCGGCGGCTGCCGCATGCGCCGGGGCGGCCGCGTCGTCGAGCTGACCCGCCCCCGCGTCGTCACCGATCCCGCCGACGGTGCCCTCCCGCGGGCGCTGCGGCCGGTGGCGGGGCGGCTCGGGGTGCTGGTGCTCGAGGTCGCCGTGCCCCCGAACTGACGCGGGCTCCGATTATCATCGGGGCATGGCTGACGGGGACGCGCGCAGGCCCACGCTGGGCGAGATGATCCGCACCCAGCGCGAGCTCGCCTCCCTGCCGATGCGCAAGCTCGCCGAGATGGTGGGCATCTCCAACCCGTACCTCTCGCAGATCGAACGCAACCTGCGCGCCCCCAGCGACCAGGTGCTCGAGTCGATCGCACAGCATCTCAAGCTCTCGTCCGACATGCTCTACTCCACCGCCCGCGGCGACGACGCGGCCGACGAGCCGCCGGTCATCGCCGCCGTGCGCCGCGACCCCGACCTCACCCGCACCCAGCGCGCCGCGCTCGAGGAGATGTACCGGACGTTCCGCGCCGCCACCGTCGACAATCGCCGCAGGGGACGGCGCCGCACGGGCGGTGGCGCGTCCGCCGCGGGCTGACCGGCCCCGGGCACCCGACTCACCGCAGCCCCGATCCCCCGGGTCCGGGGGCGGCGGGGCTGCATGCGGGGGCCGTCAGGACAGGACGCCGCGCACTAGGTTGGTGGCCGCGCCGCTGACGCCCGTGACCACGGCCTCCTGCGTCTCGAGCATCGTGTCCATGCCCTTGATGCGGGTGAAGCCGACGAGCTTCTTCTGGATCGCGAAGTGGCGGTGCACCGACTTGTCGACGACGTCGGCGGTGTACAGCCCCGCCTGCTTGGCGACGCCCACCAGGCGCTCGCCGATGCCCGGCGCGCCGTCGCCGTCGATGATGATGGTCTCGTCAGCCATGATTCTCCCTGGACGATGTGCCCATGCGGGAGCGTCTGCGCCCGAACGGGTGGGGTGGACGCGGCCCTCCGCCGCGCGGTTAACAGGTTAGCATGATGACTGCTAACCTGGTGGTCCGTCCCACTCGGCGAAATCCCGGCATACGCACCGGCATCAGCATCCGGCCCGGCACCAGCGCCCCGCCGCCCGTCACAGCTCGGCGAACGCGCCCCGCAGCGCCGCCACCCCCGCGCGCACGGTGGGCCGGTCGTTGTCGCGCCGCGAGAGCGCGAAGACGTCGCGGTAGAGCTCCGGCTCGGTGGGCACCACGCGCACGCCCTCGCGCGGGGGGAGCTGCGCCAGGCGCGGGATGAGCGCCGCCGCCAGCCCGCGGGCCACGAACTCCATGTGGGTGGCGAACTCGGCGACGCGGTAGTCGATCCGCGGCTCCACGCCCTGCCCGCGCAGCGACTGCACCAGCCAGTCGTGGAAGCCGGTGCCCACGCTCCACGCCGCCCACGGCACCCCCGTGAGCTCGGACAGGTGCACCGACTCGCGGCCGGCCAGCGGGTGCTCCGAGGGCAGGGCCACGTCGGCGACATCGCGGTAGAGGAAGCCGATCGACGCGTCGGGCGGGATCTGCAGCGGCAGCGTCGACCAGCTGTCCACGACGGCCAGGTCGATGCGCCGGCGCAGCACCTGCGGGATCAGCTCCTCCGCCTCGCCCTCGGTGAGCGTGACCTCCACGTGCGGGTGCTCCTCGCGCAGCGTCGCCACCGCCTGCGGCAGCACGGTGCGGCTGGCCGAGACGAACGCGCCCAGGCGCAGCGCCCCCACCACCTCGCCGTGCAGGGACGCCGCCTCCGACTCGGCGCGCTCGAGCAGCGACAGCGCCTCGTGCCCGCGGCGGGCCAGCAGCGTGCCGGCGTCGGTGAGCCGCACGCCGCGCCCCTGCCGCTCGATCACCGCCAGGCCCAGCTCCTTCTCGAGCCGCCCCAGCTGCTGCGACACCCCCGAGGGCGTCATGTGCAGGGCCTCGGCCGCGGCGGCGAGCGAGCCCAGATCCGCCACCGTGCACAGCGCCCGCAGCCTCTCCGCGTTGAGCATGCCGCCACAATACATGACATTCTGTCATGATTACCGATGAAAACTCGTCACTTGTGCTGAATATTCAGCGGGGCGACGATGGAGACATGGCAGTGAGCACCGCGTCGCGCATCCCCCACGACACCACCGCACCCCGCGCGACCGGCCTCGACCCCCGGGTCATCGCCGCCGCGGGCGCCGCCTCTATCTCGCTCACCGCGGTGTTCACCAAGCTCGCCGACGCCTCCACCGCCACCGTGGTGTTCTACCGCTGCCTCTTCGCGCTGGCCCCCCTGGCGCTGCTGGCGTACGCGGAGATCCGGCGGAACGGCGCACCCGCCCGGCGCACCGTGGCCCTGCACCTGCTCGGCGGCGTGTTCCTGGGGCTCGACTTCGCGCTGTGGACCCAGTCGATCGCCATGGTCGGGGCGGGCATCGCCACCATCCTCAACAACGTGCAGGTGCTGGTGGTGCCGCTGCTGGCGTGGGCGCTGTTCCGCGAGCGCATTCCCGGGCGGTTCGTGCTGGCGGTGCCGGTGATGTTCGCCGGCATCGCGCTGGCGGGCGGCGTGCTGGGCGGCGACGCCACCGCCGGCTCATCGCCCCTGGTGGGCACGCTGCTGGGGCTCGCCTCCGGCGTCGCGTTCGCCGGCTACATCATCCTCATCGGGCGCACGGGCCGGGCCACGGGCGGCGGCGCGAACACGCAGGTGCTGGCGTCGACCGTCACCGCCGGGATCGTGGGCACCGGGTTCGGCACGGCCTGGGGCGGCATCGACCTCGCGCCCGGGTGGGGCGTCATCGGCTGGCTGGCGGCGCTCACGCTGGTGGGGCAGGTGCTGGGCTGGGTACTGCTGGGCGCGTCGCTGCCCAAGCTCCCCTCGCAGATCGCCGCGTCGATGCTGCTGCTGCAGCCCGCGCTGGCCGTGGTGTTCGCGATGGTGCTGCTGGGCGAGCGGCCCACCGCGGCGCAGCTCGCCGGGTGCGTTGTGGTGGTGGCCGCGGTGGGGGTGGTGGCGATGAGGCCGCGCACCCGGGCCGGGGCCGCCGTGGAGGTGGAGGTGG
>CAZDSL010000351.1:0-3258 GCA_964507655.1 uncultured Mycobacteriaceae bacterium
CTGGAGAAGTTCCTCGGCCAGAACTTCCTGGTCGCCGAGAAGTTCACCGGCCAGGTGGGCTCCGTGGTGCCGCTGACCGACACCATCGAGGCGTTCGACAAGGTCACCAAGGGCGAGTACGACCACCTGCCCGAGCAGGCGTTCAACAGCTGCGGTGGGCTCGACGACGTCGAGGCCAACGCCGCCAAGATCGCCGGGAAGTGACGGTGCCCCGTGGCTGAGATGACCGTAGAGGTGGTGGCGGTGGAGGAGCGCCTGTGGTCGGGTTCGGCCACGCTCGTCTCCGCGCAGACCACGGAGGGCGAGATCGGCATCATGCCGGGCCACGCCCCCGTGCTCGGTCAGCTGGTGGAGGCCGGCGTCGTCGCGATCACGACGGCCGACGGAGGTCGTCGCGTGGCGGCGGTGCACGGCGGTTTCCTCGCGGTGACAGGCCAGAAGGTGAGCATCCTCGCCGAGTCGGCCGACTGGATCGAGGACATCGACGTCGACGAGGCGCGGCGGGTGGTCGACGACGCGTCCGCGGACGACGAGTCGCGCACCCGTGCGCGCGGTCGGCTGAGGGCGGTCGAGCGGGCCTGACACAGTAGAATCGAGCACGTCCAGAAGGCCGCGACGAGTTCAGGGGTCCGATCAGTGCATTCCACGATGGCGTTGGTCATCACGGTGGTGTGCGCGGTGGTCGGTGTGTTGATCCTCTGGCTCGGCGCGGCCTTCTGCTATCGGTACATGGTGGTGCGCCGGGGCTCGACGTCCGTCATCCTGCGCACCCTGCCCGCCGAGGAGGGCGCCGGCTGGCGGCACGGAGTGCTGGTGTACGGCGACCGCGAGGTGCGCTACTTCCGGCTGTCGAGCCTGCGCATGCGCGCCGACCTGACGATGCGCCGCAGCCGCCTCGAGCCGGGCGGCAAACGGGTGCCGCGGGGCACCGAGCTGGAGATCATGGATCCCGTCACCCCGATCCTCGCTGTGCACGGCGAGGATGGCGCCGGCGTGGAGATCGCCCTGGAACGCAGCGCGATGACGGCCTTCCAGTCCTGGGTGGAATCGCGGCCGCCCGCGCGCTCGCAGAGGAGGCCCCCGCGGCGCATCGGGTGACCCCGCACGCAACGCACCCCCGGTGCCGGCCATGCCGGCACCGGGGGTGCGCCGTCGGTGCCGGGCGGTCAGTGGGCGGCCGGCTCGTCGGGCGACCCGCCGGGCTGCCAGAGCACGTCGCCGCCGGGATTGGCGACCCTGCTGAGGATGAACAGGAGATCCGAGAGCCGGTTGAGGTACTTGGCGGGCAGGACGTTGGTGGTCTCGGGCGCGGCGGTGATCTGCGCCCACGCGGAGCGTTCCGCGCGGCGCGCGACGGTGCGCGCGGTGTGCAGCAGTGCGGCCAGGGGAGTGCCGCCCGGGAGGATGAACGAATCGAGTTTGGCCAGGTCGGCGTTGAATTCGTCGCACCAGCCCTCGAGGCGGTCGATGTAGTCCGGGGTGATCCGCAGCGGGGGGTGCTTCGGGTTCTCGGCCACCGGGGTCGCCAGGTCCGCGCCCGCGTCGAAGAGGTCGTTCTGGATCTGCCGGAGCACGCCGCGCATCGGCTCCGGCGGCGATCCGAGGGCCACGGCGCAGCCGATGGCGGCGTTCGCCTCGTCGCAGTCGGCATAGGCGACCAGGCGCGGATCGGTCTTCGGAACGCGGGAGAAGTCGCTGAGGGCGGTGGTCCCGTCGTCGCCGGTGCGGGTGTAGACGCGGGTGATGTGTACGGCCATGTCGGTACGGTACCGCCCCGCTGACATAGGCTGTGTGGCTGTGAGTGAGAGATTCCTGGTGACCGGCGGCGAGCGGCTCGCCGGCGACGTGCGCGTCACCGGCGCCAAGAACAGCGTTCTGAAGCTGATGGCGGCCGCCCTGCTGGCCGAGGGCACCACGCGGATCACCAACTGCCCCGACATCCTCGACGTGCCGCTGATGGCCGACGTCCTCGAGGGGCTGGGGTGCGATGTGGCGCTCGACGGCGACACGGTGGAGATCACCGCTCCGTCGATGCCGCGCTACCGCGCCGATTTCGAGGCGGTGGAGAAGTTCCGCGCCTCGGTGTGCGTGCTCGGCCCGCTGCTGGCGCGGTGCCGCCGCGCGGTGGTGGCGCTGCCCGGGGGCGACGCCATCGGCTCGCGCCCGCTCGACATGCACCAGGCCGGCCTGCGGGCGCTGGGGGCGAGCTCGCACATCGAGCACGGCTGCGTGGTGGCGGAGGCGGGCCGGCTCGTGGGCGCCGAGATGACGCTGGAGTTCCCGTCGGTGGGGGCCACCGAGAACATCCTCATGGCGGCCGTGCTGGCGGAGGGCGAGACGACGATCGTCAACGCCGCGCGCGAGCCCGACATCGTCGACCTGTGCGACATGCTCGTCCAGATGGGGGCCGACATCACCGGCGCCGGCTCGTCGGTGCTGCGGGTGCGGGGCGTCGACAGGCTCCAGCCCACCACCCACCGCGTCATCGGCGACCGCATCGTCGCGGCCACCTGGGGCATCGCCGCCGCCATCACGCGCGGCGACGTGGCGGTGCACGGCGTGGACCCCGGGCACCTGACGCTCGTGCTCGACAAGCTCCGGGTGGCCGGGGCCGAGGTCACCGAGGAGCGTGACGGCTTCCGGGTGCGCCAGGACGCCCGCCCCCTCGCGGTGAACTTCTCGACGCTGCCGTACCCGGGGTTCCCCACAGACCTGCAGCCGATGGCCATCGTGCTCGACTCGATCGCGGTCGGGACGGCGATGATCACCGAGAACATCTTCGAGGCGCGGTTCCGGTTCGTCGAGGAGATGATGCGGCTGGGGGCGCAGGCCCGGGTGGACGGGCACCACGTGGGCCTCGAGGGCATCGAGCGGCTCTCCAGTGCGCCGGTGTGGTCGTCCGACATCCGCGCCGGCGCCGGGCTGGTGCTCGCGGGGCTCGTCGCCGACGGCACCACGGAGATCCACGACGTGCAGCACATCGACCGGGGCTATCCGAGCTTCGTCGAGGACCTTTCGGCACTCGGCGCCAAGATCGAACGCGTCAGCTGAGTAGTCGCGCGCCGACGAGTGGCGGCCCCGGCGGATCTTGCATCCGACGGGGCCGTTTTCCGTGAGATGGCGCACTCCTGAGGGGGTCGCCGCACCCGCGCCGGCGCGGCGGGGGCCGGGCGGCCGGGCCGATCGGTCCGGAAGCGGGCCGGTGACCAGCGGATTTGCGATTGTGTGCGGGGCCGCGTAGCTTTGGTCGGGCCGGAG
>CAZDSL010000352.1:0-3248 GCA_964507655.1 uncultured Mycobacteriaceae bacterium
CGGGCGTCACCTGCAGCTTGCCGCCGAAGCCGCCGCCCACGTCGGGGGCGATGACGCGGAGCTTGTTCTCGGGGATGCCGAGCGTCATGGCGAGCATGAGCTTGAGGATGTGCGGGATCTGCGTGGCCGACCACATGGTGATCTGCTCGGCGGTGGGATCGACGACCACCGCCCGCGGCTCCATGAACGCGGGGATGAGGCGCTGCTGGTGCAGGGTGCGGCGCACGACGATGCCGTCGTCGGCCGCCTCGGCCTCGGCGATGGCGGCGTCGACGTCGCCGCCGCTGCCGGCCTCGGCCGAGTCGAGCGCCCACACCGCGCTGACGTTGGTGCCGAGGTCGGGGTGGACCAGATCGGCGCCGTCGGCCACGGCGGCCTCGAGGTCGGTCACCACGGGCAGCTCGTCGTAGTCGACGTCGATGCCCTCGAGGGCGTCGTGGGCCTCCGCGTCGGTGCGGGCGACCACCACTGCCACGGCGTCGCCCGCGAAGTGCACAGTGTCCACCGCGAGGGCGGGTGAGGGCGGGGTCTTCTGGTCGGGCGTGACGGGCCAGGCGTTGGGCAGGCTGCCCTGCTCGTCGGCGAGGTCGGCGCCCGTGTAGACGGCGAGGACGCCGGGCATCGACCGGGCCTCGGAGACGTCGATGCCGGTGATCCGCGCGTGCGCGAGCGGGCTGCGCAGCACCGCCATGTGCAGCATGCCGGGCAGCGTGATGTTGCTGCTCCAGCGGGTGCGCCCGGTGATGAGGTGCGCGTCCTCCTTGCGGCGGCGGGAGCGGCCGATCTCGCCCGTGGGCGCGGCGTCGGCGGTGGTGGTCATCGCGCACCCCCTGCCGCCTCGCCGGACATGCGCGTGGCCGCCGTCTGCACCGCCGTGACGATGTTCTGGTAGCCCGTGCACCGGCACAGGTTGCCCTCGAGGCCCTCGCGGATCTGCTGCTCGTCGGGGTGCGGGTTCTCGGAGAGCAGGTCCACCGACTGCATGATCATGCCGGGGGTGCAGTAGCCGCACTGCAGCGCGTGGCACTCGTGGAAGGCCTCCTGCACGGGGTGCAGGCCGTCCGCGGACGCCAGGCCCTCGATGGTGGTGACGGTGGATCCGTCGGCCTGCACGGCCAGCACCGAGCACGACTTGACGCTGCGCCCGTCGAGGTGGACGGTGCAGGCGCCGCAGTTGCTGGTCTCGCAGCCGATCACCGTGCCCACCTTGTCGAGCGTGTCGCGCAGATAGTGCACCAGCAGCGTGCGGGGCTCGACCTCGTCTGTGTATGTGGTTCCGTCGACCTCGACCGTGATGCGCATCGGACCTCCCGGCGTGTGCTGCTGTGATTTCGGGCGCCGCCCGGCGCCCGTCCCCGGCGCAGCGCCGCGGGGGCTGCGTGGCCGGGGCCGGCGCGGGCGGCATCATCACCACTGTTCCCGTCGCGCGGCGCCTACGGGCCGGATCGGCGAAACAGGGACGCCGGCACGATCGTCAGCGGCCGTGGATCGCGCCGGTGGTGTGGGTGAGGCGGGCGCCGCCGGCGCCCCAGTGCAGCGCGATGATCTCTGCGGCGATCGCCACGGCCGTCTCCTCGGGCGTGCGCGCACCCAGGTCGAGGCCGATCGGCGAGCTCAACCGCGCCAGCTCCGCGTCGGTCATGCCGGCCTCGCGCAGCCGGGCGAGCCTGTCGTCGTGCGTGCGCCGCGACCCCATCGCCCCCACGTAGGCGAGGTCGAGGCGCAGCGCCACCTCCAGCAGCGGCACGTCGAACTTGGGGTCGTGCGTGAGCACCGTGACGACGGTGCGCCCGTCGACGCGCCCCGCGTCCGCCTCGGCGGCGAGGTAGCGGTGCGGCCAGTCCACCACCACCTCGTCGGCGTCGGGGAAACGCGTGTGCGTGGCGAAGACGGCGCGCGCGTCGCACACCGTCACCCGGTAGCCGAGGAACGCGCCGATGCGGGCCATCGCGGCGGCGAAATCGATGGCACCGAACACCAGCATGCGCGGCGGCGGCCGGAACACGCCCACGAACACCGACAGCCCCTCGCCGCGCCGCTGGCCGTCGGGGCCGTAGTGCAGGCTGCCCGAGCGCCCGCTGTCGAGCAGGCCCCGCGCGTCGTCGGTGACGGCCGCGTCGATGCGCGCCGATCCCAGCGCACCGGTGGCGGCGTCGTCGTAGACCAGCATGTGCCGCCCCACCAGTGCGGCATCGGGATGCTCGGTGACGGTGGCGACCGCGACCGGCACGCCGCGGCGGATGGCGCCGATCGCCTCCGGCAGCTCGGGGTACGCGGCCGGGTCGACCCGCTCGACGAAGATGTCGATGATGCCGCCGCAGGTGAGCCCCACGGCGAAGGCGTCCTCGTCGGACACGCCGTAGCGCTGCAGCACGGGCGCGCCGTCGGCGATGGCCTGCTGGGCGAGCTCGTAGACGGCGCCCTCCACGCACCCGCCCGAGACGCTGCCCGCGACGGTGCCGTCGGGCGCCACGAGCATCGCCGCCCCCGGGTCGCGCGGCGACGAACTGAACGTGCCCACCACGGTGCCCAGGCCCACCGGCTCGTCCGCCCGGTAGCGGCGCTCGAGCTCGTCGATCACGTCACGCATCAGCCGACTCCGTCCCGTCATGCATCGCGCACCTCCGCGAGCAGCCGCTGCAGCGCGTCCAGGCTGTGCCCGGCCACGAGCGCGTCGATGTGCGGCAGGGCGGCGACGATGCCCGACTGCACCGGCCGGTACCCGTCGGCGCCCGCGTGCGGGTTGGCCCACACGACGGCGTGCGCGAGGCGGCGCAGGCGCGCCATCTGCTCGCCGAGCAGCGACGGGTCGCCGCGCTCCCATCCGTCCGAGAACACGACGACCACCGCGCCGCGGGCGAGTCCCCGGCGACCGTGCCGGTCGAGGAACGCCCCCAGCGATTCGCCCAGCCGCGTGCCGCCCGCCCAGTCGGGCACGGCGGCGCCGGCCGCGGCCAGTGCCGCCTCCGGATCCCGCGAGGCCATCGCGGGGGTGAGCCGGGTGACGCGGGTGCCCATGGAGAACACCTCGACGGCGCCGCGGCCCCGGTGGGAGACGACATGCGCGAAACGCAGCAGCGCGTCGGCATACGGCGACATCGACCCGGAGACGTCGATGAGCAGCACCACGCGGCGCTGCCGGGGTGCGCGCCGGTGACGGGCGGGGCGCACCGGCTCGCCGCCTGCGGCGATGGTGCGGCGCAGCGTGGTGCGCGGGTCGACAGGGCCGGTGCGGGCCGGCCTCCGCC
>CAZDSL010000353.1:0-3234 GCA_964507655.1 uncultured Mycobacteriaceae bacterium
CCACGCGCCGGCCAGGCAGCCCGCACGCAGCCCGGCGGCGGTGCCGGTGACCTCGGCGCCGTCGGCGTCCTCGGCCGCGAGCGCATAGCGCGAGGCCACCACCGTCCACGCGGCGAAGCCGCCCGGGTCGGCGGCGAGGGCGGGCAGGTCGACGCCGATGTCGCCGGTGCCGGGGCAGTACGTGGCGGGCCCGGCGGCGTGCGCGCACCCGGCGGCCGGATCGTCGGTGACGATGCGCGGCGGCCGGGCCAGCGGGAGCCACGAGCCCAGCGAGGCGGAGAGCGCCTGGAGCGCGGGGGCGTCGACGGCCGCCGGTGCGCCTCCGCCGGCGCCGAGCGCGTCGAGCGGGGCGGCGCCGCTGCGCGCGTCCACCTCGGCCGCGTCGATGCGGGCGCAGGCGAGGGGATCGCCCCCGAACCCCTCCTGGAAGGCGGTGACCCGCTCGAAGGCCGACCCGTGCTGGGCGCCCGCGAACACGTCGGGGTCGGGCGAATCGCGGATGCCCACGAGCACGGCGAGCGCCGAGCCGAGCCCGTCGGTGGTGTTCATGGTGAAGTGCTGCCCGCCGCCCTCGGCGACGTGGCGCAGGAACACGCCGGCGTAGCAGTCGGCCTGCTGTTCGAGCACGATCGTCGGGGCCTGCGTGGCGTTCATGCCGGTCTGGTACTGCACCACGTGCCCGAACTCGTGCGCGAGCACCACGACGGGCGCCATCTCGCCGTACTTCTCGGAGAGGCCGGTGAGCAGCGGGCCGCGGTCCCAGCCGATCTCGTTGTGCGAGCGGCAGAAACCGGCGTTGGCGATGCCCGTCGTCGGCGCGCCGCAGAACTCGGGGCCGGGGGCGGTCGACGACGAATCCCACGACACGGCGCGGGCGACGGGCGTCCAGGGCCGGTGGAACGCCGCGGGGAAGGCCCCCGCCCAGTAGCGGCCCAGATCGTCCACCGCGGCGGTGGCCACCGTGTCGACGGGCCCGCCGGCGGCGCCGTCGACGGGTGTGGCGGGGGCCGGGGCGCCGGGGCGCAGGCCGGTGGGGCCGTCGGCGGCGGGCAGGCCCGCGACGGAGTCGGCCGCCGGCATGCGGGGCCCCGCGTGACCCGTGGTGGCCTGGGTGCACCCGGCGGCGGGCAGCAGGACGAGCGCCGCGGCCGCCGCGGCGGCCCGCGTCCTCGCGTTCATCGCGTCGCCTCCTCCGCCTCCCCGGCCTCTGCGCGGGGGACCAGCCACACGGTACTGTGCGGCGCCGCGGCGACGACGGTGCCCGCGCCGGGCGCCGGCACGCTGCCGGGGCGGGCCGTGTCGACCAGCGGCGTCCACGCGCCGCCCGGGGTCAGGGTCACGGCGCTCTCGCCGAAGTTCGCCGCGCACAGCACCCGGCGGGCGCCGCCGCCCCGGACGAAGGCGACGGCGGGGCCCGGTCCGGCGGGCACGGGCGCCGCGGCGTCGTCGCACCACAGCGCGGGGTGGCGCGCATAGAGCAGGTTGAGCCGGGCCACCAGCGCGCGCACGTCCCCGTGCAGCGGGTCGCGCAGCTGCGCCCAGTCGGGGCCGAACGCATCGGACCACTCCGTCTCCTGGCCGAACTCCTGGCCCATGAACAGCAGCTTGCGGCCGGGGGAGGCCCACATCAGCGCGAGCAGCGCGCGCACGTCGGCCGCCCGCGTGGCGCGGGGGGCGCAGATCCGCTGCCACGGCGTGCCCTTGCCGTGCACCACCTCATCGTGGCTGATCGCGAGGACCCCGTCGGCGCCCGACGAGTAGCCCAGCGGCCGGGTCAGCAGGTGCCGCGCCTGCGTGCGCGCGTCCGCGCCGGCGGCGAGCAGGCCCAGCGTGTCGTGCAGCCAGCCGAGATTCCAGCGCAGGTGGAAGCCCAGCCCGCCGCGCGCGGTGGGCGTGGTGGTGCCCGGCCGCAGCGAGGAGTCCTCGGCGATGAGCGCCACGCCGGGGTGCCGCGCGCGGACGGCGTCGGTGAGCTCGCGCAGCAGGCGCACGGCGGCGAGGTCCTCGCGCCCGCCGTGCGCGTTGGGACGCCACCGCCCCGGCCCGCGCGAGTAGTCGAGGTGGACCATCGACGCGACGGCATCGACCCGCAGCCCGTCGAAGTGGAACCGCTCGATCCAGTACAGGGCGGACGAGACGAGGAAGGCGCGCACCTCGGGCCGGGCGTAGTCGAAGGTGAGCGTGCCCCAGTCGGGGTGGTCGGCGCGCAGCGGATCGGCCGGCTCGTACAGCGGCGCCCCGTCGAACGCCGCCAGCGCCCAGCCGTCGCGCGGGAAGTGCGCGGGCACCCAGTCGGCGATCACCCCGATCCCGGCGGCATGGAACGCGTCGACCAGCGCGCGCAGCCCGTCCGGGCCGCCGAGGCGGGCGGTGGGCGCGTAGTAGGACGTCACCTGGTAGCCCCACGACGCGCCGTAGGGGTGTTCCATCACCGGCAGCAGCTCCACGTGGGTGAAGCCCAGGCCCGCCACGTACGGCACCAGCTCCGCGGCCAGGCCCGCCCAGTCCAGGCCGGGCCGCCAGGACGGCAGGTGCACCTCGTACACCGACATCGGCCGCGCGCACGGGTCGAGCGTGCGGCGGCGCGCGCACCAGTCGGCGTCGCGCCACGCGTGGGTGTCGGCCGCCACGCGCGAGGCCGTCTTGGGCGGTTCCTCCGCCCAGCGCGCCATCGGGTCGGCCCGGTCGGAGGTGGTGCCGTCGGCGTGGCGGAGGCGGAACTTGTACAGGTCGCCGGGGCCGACGCCCGGCACGAACACCTCCCACACGCCGCCGGGCAGCCGCCGCATCGGGGCGCCGAGCCCGGTCCAGCCGTCGAAGTCGCCGATGACGGCGACGCCCTCGGCCCTCGGCGCCCACACCGCGAACGCCGTGCCCGCCACCGCGCCGGTGGGCGTGCCCATCATGGTGGGGCGCGCTCCGAGCACCTCCCACAGCCTGCGGTGCGTGCCGTCGGCGATGCGGCGCAGGTCCTCGTCGTCGACGGTCGGGGGCATGCGGTACCCGTCGGGGACGACGATCGTGCGCCCGGGCGGGTACGTCACCACCAGCCGGTAGTCGTCGGTGTGCGGCACCGGGACGACGCCCTCGAACAGCGCGTGCCCGCCGGCGCCGTCGCGCACCGGGGCGAGCGGATGCACGGCGTGGGCGGTGCGCACCGACACCGCCTCGGCGCCCGGTTTGAGCACGCGCACCAGCGCGCCGCGCGGATGCGGGAACGCCCCGAGCAGCGCG
>CAZDSL010000354.1:0-3205 GCA_964507655.1 uncultured Mycobacteriaceae bacterium
CGCGCCAGCCCGCGGTGCCGATCACGTTCGGGGCGCGCGGGATCGCCCGGGTGTCCGTCGCCGTCATGCTCGGGATCCTGCTGGTGCGCCCGACTGGTCTGGTCGGCAAGGCCGAGGTGGTCCGACCATGACCCTGTCCCGCCCGCCCCCTCGCGGGGGGGGGCTCCGCCGCGGTGGGGGGCCCGCGATCGCGTCCGAGCCTCCTGTGTCATCGCGTCGAGGTCAGGCCTCGTCGCCCTGCGAGCCGGTGAGCGAGCCGCCGGTGAGAGCGGTCAGGAAGTCCTCGAGGACGGGGATGAAGGTGTCGACGACGTTGCCGAAGTCGTCCAGCGATCCGGTCATGGTGTTCTCCTCTGTCGTTGGTGCGCGGCCGCGCGGGTCGGCGGCCGCGGAAGGGATCGGGCGCTGCGCCGTCAGGCTTCGGGGGTCTCGCCGCCCGCCGAGCCGGTGCCCAGCCCGCTCAGCGAATCGGTGCCCAGGCCGGCGAGCGAGCCGTCCTGGATGCCCTTGAAGAAGTCGGTGAGGGCGTTGATGAAGCCGGTGAGGTTCTCAGCGGAGGTCATGTCTTCTCCTGGTGGTGGGAGGGGCGCCGTCGCGCAGTCCGCGGCGGCGTGAGGGGAGGGGGCGGTCAGCTCGCGAACGGGCCGGTCAGGTTGCCCTGGTCGTCGAGGCTGAGCGTGTCGAGCTTCAGCATCGAATCGAGGATGGGCTTGAGTTTCAGCAAGCCCATCGAGAAGTCCGCGTTGTTGTTCGCGAGAAGCTGTTCGACGGAGCCCATGGGGCGTCCTCCTTGGTCGGGACCGCCGCGGGGTGCGGCGGGCGGGAATGGTCAGGCGTCGGAGCCGAGGCTGCCGTCGGAGCTCACGCCGTCGAGAGCCTTGACGGCGTCGAGCAGGGGCTTGAGGCCGTAGAAGTCGAACATGTTGCCGGGGTTGTCGACCCCGTTCTGCGTGATCAGTTCGGTGAGCGAACCCATGTGAACTCCGTCCGTGTGCCGGGGGAAGGGTGATGCAACCCACCCGGTGGGTTGAACAGTGTTTGTACTCTGAATTCAACTGGACGGGCGACCGGTCCCGGTGGGCGGGACCGGGACGCACGCCTCGGTCCGCGGTGCTGACCTCCGGGTATGCCCGCCCCCGGGCCTGTCGTGTAGTAGTGGTGCGCGGAAGGCGTGCCGTACGGGGAGAGGCGGATCGGGTGAGGATGCACAGGCGTGGCGCTGCTGCGCGGGCAGCGGCGGCGGGGGCCGCGGCGCTCGCGGTGCTCACCGTGGCGGCGTGCGGCTCGTCGGGCGATTCCGGCCCGGCCCAGGAGGATGCCGGGCAGAGCGGTGCGGCGCAGCCGGCATCGCCGGAGGGCGACGAGGCCTCGGCCGCGCAGAGCAACCCCGAGCTGTACGACACCCCCGCGCACCGCATGATCGAGGACGCCCTCGCCGGCAAGGCCTTCATCCGGTGCGAGGCGCAGGATTCGGCCGACACGGTCACCGCCTACGTGCACGGCGAGGACCGCATGCGCATCGACGGCGGCACGGGGCCCGACGCCGGCCACCTGCTCACGGTGGACGGCACCACCTACGTGTGGTCGGACGACCGCCCCGGCGGCATGAAGACCACGGGCAAGGCCGCGGACGGCATGAAGACGATGGTCGAGGGCATGGGCGTCAACCTCGACGCGGCCCGGCAGGTGGCGGGCGAGCAGGGCCAGGCCATCGACGAGGACGCCACCCTGGGTTGCTCCGAGTACACCGGCGACGAGTCGGTGTTCGCCGTGCCCGAGGGCCGCGAATTCACCGTCGTCGACGACGCGCTGAAGGCGGCCACCGGGGGCGGCGGCGACTGACCGCTCCGCCGCCGGGTGGCAGGGGCCACTGGCGTCGCGGGTGATCGCGCCGGTCAGGGGGCCGACGCCTAGAATCGACGGGTGACCAGCCCCGTCCGCAGAAGGGACCCATCCGTGAGCAGTGAGCCCGAGACCGCCGCAACCCCGGCAGACGCCCTCGCGAAGAGCTGGGAGCCCGGCGCGGTCGAGGCCGAGCTGTACCGGGGCTGGGTCGACGCCGGATACTTCCGTGCCGACCCGTCCAGCGGCAAGCCGCCGTTCTCCATCGTGCTGCCGCCGCCCAACGTCACCGGCAGCCTGCACATGGGGCACGCGCTCGACCACACGCTGATGGACGCGCTCTCGCGCCGCCGCCGCATGCAGGGCTACGAGGTGCTGTGGCTGCCGGGCATGGACCACGCGGGCATCGCCACGCAGTCGGTGGTGGAGAAGCAGCTCGCCGCGGAGGGGCTCACCCGCGACGACATCGGCCGCGAGGCGTTCATCGAGCGCGTCTGGCAGTGGAAGGCCACCTCGGGCGGCACGATCGGCGATCAGATGCGCCGGCTGGGCGACGGCGTCGACTGGTCGCGCGAGCGGTTCACCCTCGACGACGGCCTCTCGCGCGCCGTGCAGACGATCTTCAAGCGCCTCTACGACGACGGCCTGATCTACCGCGCCGAGCGCCTGGTCAACTGGTCGCCCGTGCTGCAGACGGCGATCTCCGACATCGAGGTCAAGTACGAGGACGTCGAGGGCGAGCTCGTCAGCTTCCGGTACGGCTCGATGGACGACGCCGAGCCGCACGTCGTCGTGGCCACCACCCGTGTGGAGACGATGCTGGGCGACACGGCCATCGCCGTCCACCCCGACGACGAGCGCTACCGCCACCTGGTGGGCACCGCGCTGCCGCACCCGTTCCTCGACCGCACCATCCCCGTCATCGCCGACGACTACGTCGACCCCGAGTTCGGCACGGGCGCCGTGAAGATCACGCCGGCGCACGACCCCAACGACTTCGAGATGGGCACGCGCCACGGGCTGCCCATGCCCACGATCATGGACGAGACGGCGCACATCAGCGGCACCGGCACGCAGTTCGACGGCATGGACCGCTTCACCGCGCGCGTCAAGGTGCGCGAGGCGCTGGCCGCGCAGGGCCGCATCGTCGACGAGAAGCGCCCTTACCTGCACAGCGTCGGGCATTCGGAGCGCAGCGGCGAGCCCATCGAGCCGCGCCTGTCGATGCAGTGGTGGGTGCGGGTCGAGTCGCTCGCCAAGGCCTCGGGCGACGCGGTGCGCGGCGGCGACACGGTGATCCACCCGTCCAGCCAGGAGCCGCGCTGGTTCGACTGGGTCGACGACATGCACGACTGGTGCATCT
>CAZDSL010000355.1:0-3199 GCA_964507655.1 uncultured Mycobacteriaceae bacterium
CCACGAGGCCCGCGCGCAGGGGCTGCCAGCGCTCGCGCAGGGGGGAGGGGAGCGTGCCGCGGGCGGCCCGGTCGAGCTCGATGGTCACGGTGCGGTGTCCTCCCCTGTGAGCGTGGCGACGGTGGGTTCGGCGACGGCGTAGCGGGCGATGGCGGGCAGCGGCGTCACCGTGTCGCCGTCCCGGCGCACCAGGCCCAGGGCCTCGAGGCGGTCGAGGGCGGCGCGCACGATGTGCCGCTCGGCGCCCGGGTCCGCGGCGCTGCGGCGCCAGTGCCCCCGCGCGGTGAACGCCCGCGCCTGCTCGCGGATCCACTCCTCGAGCCCGGCGACGTCGTGCTCGCCGGCCTCGTGTTCCCCGGCCTCGTTCTCTCCGGTCCCGTTCTCTCCGGTCCCGTTCTCCCCGCGCTCGTCCTCCCCGGCGGACGCCGCGAGCCGCGTCGCGAGCAGCAGGGTGGCGTGCCCGTCGGTGCCGCCCTCGGGCATGCGCACGTCGGTGAGGCCGCCGCCGGGGTCCACCATCGCGATTCCCTCGGCGCGCGCCTCCGCGACGAGGCCGGTGAGGGCGGTGATCGCCCCGGTGATCGCGGCGCGCCGCGAGGCGAGGAGTTCGCGTTCGGGCGCGGTGAGCGCGTCGTAGTAGACCACCGGCTCGTCGAGCAACCGGCGGGTGAGCCGCCTGCGCATCCGCTCCTCGCGCTGCCGCTCGGCGCCGCCGTCCCCGTCCGAGGCGGTGAGCTGGGCGAGCCGCTCGTCGTGGCCGGCCGCGAAGATCGTCGACGGGCCGCGCGGCGACGCGAGGACGGCGGCGAGCACCCGCCGCTGGACGTCGTAGAGGACGTCGCCCGCGTCGTCGAGGAAAAGATCCTCGTCGCCGGCCACGCGGGCGAGCACGCCCTGATCGATGAGCAGACGCACGGCGGCGACCAGGTCGGCCCGCTGGTCCTGCCGGTCGAGGGCGAAGGCGAGGCCGGCCGCCGCGAGCTCCGGGTCGGAGGCGGCGAGCAGCACGTCGTCGGCCAGGCGGCCCAGCGTCACCTGCGCGTCGGCGCGCGAGAGCACCGCCAGCGCCAGGCACGCCAGCACGTAGCGGCGGCGGGTGAAGGGCGCGCTGGGGCGCCGCGTGATGGCCGGGTGGGTGTGCGCGCCGGGATCGGCCGGGTCGGTGGTCTTGACCAGCCGCGCCAGCTCGGGGGTCACGGTGAGGCGCCATCCGGCGTGGTCGTGGAACCAGCGTCGCAGGTGCGCGGAGTGCCGCAGGACGAGGACGAACGCGTCGCCGTCGGGGCCGTCGGCGCGCAGCAGCGGGCGCAGCAGCAGTGCGCGGGCGGCGCGCCGGCGCTCGGCGTCGCGGGTCTGGGCCAGCGCGTCGGCGAGGGGGCCGGCCACGTCAGGCGCTCCGTTCTGCGCGGCGGCGGCCGGATGCGGACATCGCGTCGCCGGCGGTGAGGTCGCGGATCTCCACCAGGTGGTCGGGGCCGCGGAGCACGCCGTGCGGGGTGCGGATCTCGGCGAGGGCGCCGCCGTCGAGCTCGCTCAGGCGGATCGCCATGGTGCCGTCGCCGGTGCTCGTCTCCACGCTGCGCGCACCGGGCGGCTTGCCGGCCAGCGCGTCGCCCAAAAGCCCCAGGAACATGCGGAAGGCGTACGGATCCAGCTCGCCCAGGTCGGAGAGCCGCACGGGGCCGCCGGTGTCCAGGCGCGCGCGGGCGTCGGCCACCTCCCGGGCCTCCTGCTGCGCGCGCTCGGCGAGGTGCCGGCGGGCGGTCGAGCGGTCGATGACCTGGTTCGGCCTGCCGCGCCGCTCGTAGCTGCCGGTGCGGCGCAGGCGGGGGCTGATGATGAGCGGCGGGGCGTCGCGCCACGGGGTCGAGGGGGGCACCGGGGATTCGGCGCGGGCGTCGAGGGTGTCGGCGTCGACGGCGAGGTGGCGGGATGGGTGCAGCCCGAACGCGGCGCGCCACAGCCGGTGCATGGCGGCTTCGTCGGGGGCCTCGGCGAACCAGCGGGCGAGGGTGCGGAAGTCGGCGGCGCGGTCGGAGCGCCCCGACCGGCGTTCGTTGAGCGCCGAGACCACCTGCAGCAGGCGGGGCACCGCGGAACGCGCCTGGGCACGCAGCAGCATCGCCTGGCTGGGGTGCTGGGGCGTGCCGACGAACCAGGCCCGGAAGCCCTCCCAACGCTCCCGCCACAGCGCGAGGCTGCGCGCGCGGGCGACGGCGCGGGCATCGGGGCCGCCGTCCATTCCGGGCGCGGTGTCGCGGGTGTCGCGGTCGGCGGCCAGGCCCAGCAGGAGGTCGACGCCGCGCCGCTCGATGCCCTCGACGAGACGGGCGATCTCGGCGCCGGTGCCCACGAGGTCCTGGATGAACCGTTCGAGGTAGTCGATGAGGCTTTCCTTGTAGGCCACGAACGCCTCCGCCTCGGCCTCCTGCACGTCGAGGGTGCGGCCGAGCGCGCCCATGAACGCCTGCGCGTGGGCGGCAAGGTCGTCGAACCGGTCGACGAGGGTGCGCAGCGTCAGGTGCGTGGCGCCGGGATCGGGGGCTTCCGCCGCCGCCAGACCGTCCAGCTCGCGCAGCAGCTCGGCGATGTCGGCGAGGGCCACCGACTGCAGCGCGCCGCGCCGGCCCAGCGCCACCTCGTAGGTCTGCAGCGCCTCCTCGGCGGCCTGGCCCTCGTCGGTCATCTGGTACAGGTAGCGGGCGCGCCGGAACTCCTCGACGGTGGTGACGCGGCTGGTGTCCGGGTCGGAGCGCAGGTTTCCCCAGCGCTCGAGCGAGCCGAGCGCGTCGTCGAGCCCGGCCAGGTCGTCGGCGCGGAAGCGGGGGTCGGCCAGCACGGCCTCGCGCACGTCGTCGGGCCGCAGGTGCACCACGAAACGACGCTTGGCCTGCACGAACGCCTGCATGATCGCGCGGTAGAGGGCCGCTCCCGGCTGTTGCAGGTGGGCGAAGGGGCGCGGTTCACCGTCGCGGCTGCGCGCGTTCATCGTCGCCCCCCTTGCCGGTCGCCCTGAATCCTGTACGCCCGCAGCCGTCCGCGGTCCGCGGTAGAGAATAGAGCGCCGCGCCGCCCCCGGGCCAGCGGGACGGGCGGGGTGTGATGCTCCGCGCCCGGGTTGCGCGCGGCCCGTCGGTGTGGGTGGTGCAACGGGGCTGGTGGCGTGCTGCCGGTCTTCGCTGCGGGCCCTCCCGCCGGG
>CAZDSL010000356.1:0-3197 GCA_964507655.1 uncultured Mycobacteriaceae bacterium
CCGTCATCACGGCCATCACCTCGACCGGCCCCGCGCCCATGCCGCCGTCGGCCTCGTCGAACGGCAGGCCCAGCAGACCCATCTCGGCGCACTGCGCCCACACGTCCTTGCTCCACCCGAGCCCGGTGGCGACCACGGCGCGCCGGGTCTCCGGGTCATATGCCCGCTCGAACAGGTCCGAGACGGCGGAGACCAGCATCTGCTGCTCATCGGTGTACGAGAAATCCACGGCAGGTCCTCACAATCCCAGAATCGACTTGGCGATGATCGTCCGCTGGACCTCGTTGGATCCGCTGTAGATCGACACCTTGCGGAAGTTGAGGTAGCTCGGCGCCGACGCCTGCGCCCAGCGGGGGCTCGCGACGCCCTCGGGCGCGCGGAAGGGCACCGAGTCGTACCCCGCCACGTCCATGAGCAGCTCGGTGGCCGCCTGCTGCAGCTCCGATCCGCGCAGCTTCAGCAGCGACGAGACCGGGCTGGGCCGGCCGTCCGCCGAGTCCGCCACCACGCGCAGCTGCGTGAGCTCGAGCGCGAGCAGCTGGTTCTCGAGGTCGGCGAAGCGGGCGGCGAAGGCCGGATCGTCCAGCAGGGTGCCGTCGCCGCAGGGGGTGGCCGCGGCGTGCTCCTTGGCCAGCGCCACGCGCACCTTGGAGAAGCCCAGCCGCGTGACGCCCACGCGCTCGTTGCCCAGGAGGAACTTCGCGTAGCTCCAGCCCGCGTTCTCCTCGCCCACGAGGTTCTCCGCCGGCACGCGGACGTCCTCGAAGAAGATCTCGTTGACCTCGTGCCCGCCGTCGATGAGCTTGATGGGCCGCACGGTGATGCCCGGGGTCTTCATGTCGATGAGCAGGAACGAGATGCCGGCCTGCTTCTTCGGCGCGTCGGGGTCGGTGCGCACGAGGCAGAAGATCCAGTCTGCGTGCTGGCCGAGCGTGGTCCACGTCTTCTGGCCGTTGACGATGTAGGAGTCGCCGTCGCGCACCGCGCGCGTCTTGAGCGAGGCCAGGTCGGATCCGGCCTCCGGCTCGGAGAACCCCTGGCACCACCAGATGTCGAGGTTCGCGGTGGCGGGCAGGAAGCGCTTCTTCTGCTCCTCCGAACCGAATGCGGCGATGACCGGCCCCACCATGGCGCAGTTGAAGGCCAGCGGCTCGGGCACCGAGGCGAGCTGCATCTCGGTGAGCCAGATGTTGCGCTGGATGGGCGTCCAGTCGCGCCCGCCCCACTCGACCGGCCAGGCCGGCACAGCGAGACCCGCGGCGTTGAGGATGCGCTGCGTGCGGCGCATGACCTCGGGATCGGCCTCGCCGCCCGCGTCGAGCCGCGAGCGCAGCTCCGGCGGGATCTCGGTGGTGAAGAACGTGCGCATCTCCTGCTGGAACGCGCGCTCCTCGTCAGACAATGCCAACTGCATGGGGGTCCTTTCGACGGTTGCCACGTGCGGTCCGTCCGCCGCCTACCGCCCGAGGTTAGATCCCGGCGCACCTGCGCACCGGAGATTCCCGCGGCCGCCCCGGCGGAGGCGGATGTGGCCCACCGCACGCCACCCCCTCAGAAGACCACAGACTTGAACTTGACGTCAAGTCCGAGTCGTGGGGCGGGATACGACGAGGGGCGCGGCCCGTGGATCACCACGGGCCGCGCCCCTCGCAGCCGGCCGGCGCCGTCAGCGCTGGATGGCCTTCACTTCCAGGAACTCCTCGAGCCCGAACACACCGCCCTCGCGGCCGATGCCCGACTGCTTGTAGCCGCCGAACGGCGCGGCGGTGTTGAACGACCCGCCGTTGACCTCGATCTGCCCGGTGCGGATGCGGCGCGCGACCGCGATCGCCGTGTCCTCGTCGGACGCCCACACGCCGCCGGACAGCCCGTAGTCCGAGTCGTTGGCGATGCGCACGGCGTCGTCCGTGTCCTCGTAGCCGATGATCGAGAGCACCGGCCCGAAGATCTCCTCGCGGGCGATCGTCATCTCCGGCGTGACGCCCGTGAACACCGTCGGCCCCACGAAGAAGCCGCGGTCGAGGCCGGTTTCGCGGCCGTCGAGGGCCAGCTCCGCCCCCTCCGCCAGACCCGAGTCGATGTACCCGCGCACGCGCTCGAGCTGGCGCTCGTTGACCAGCGGCCCCAGCCGCGTGCCCTCGTCGAAGGGATCGCCGGGGCGGAACTGGCGGGCGGCCTCGACCGCGAGCCCGGTCGCCTCGGCGAGCCGCTCGCGCGGCACCAGCATGCGCGTGAGCGCCGTGCACGTCTGCCCCGAGTTGAGGTAGCACTTGAACACGCCGTCGGGCACCGCCTTGGCGAAGTCGGCGCCGTCGAGGATCACGTTGGCCGACTTGCCGCCGAGCTCGAGCGCCACCCGCTTGACCGTCTCGGCCGCCACCGCCGCCACGCGCCGGCCCGCACGCGTGGAGCCCGTGAAGGAGACCATGTCGACGTCCGGGTGGCCGGCGATCGCCTCGCCCACCACCGGCCCGGTGCCGCTGACGAGGTTGAAGACGCCGTCGGGCAGCCCGGCCTCGTCGATGATCGAGGCCAGCGCGTGGGTGATGAGCGGCGCCACCTCGGTGGGCTTGAGCACCACCGTGCAGCCCGCCGCGAGCGCCGCCCCCACCTTGAGCACCACCTGGTGCAGCGGGTAGTTCCACGGCGTGATGGCGCCGACCACGCCCACCGGCTCGCGCACGAGGAGGGAGTTGCCCACCTCGCCGGCATCGAACTCGTACGACTCGGCCAGCTTGGCGAACGCGGCCATGTTGGCCGTCGGCATGCCGATCTGCACGGGCGCGGCGAGCCGCACCGGCATGCCCATGTCGCGGGCCACGAGCGCGGCGAGCTCCTCGGTGCGCGCGGCCAGGCCGTCGGCGATCTTCTGCAGGTGTGCCGCCCGCTCCGCGCCCGAGAGCGCGGACCACGCCGGGAAGGCCCTGCGCGCGGCCTCCACCGCGCGGTCGACGTCGGCGGGCACCCCGTCGGCGACGCGGGCGATCACCTGCTCGGTGGTGGGGTCGACCACGTCGATCACCGCGGACGACGCGGACGCCGTCCACCGCCCGCCCACGTAGATGCGGGTGCGGTCCAGAACCTCCCCGGGCGCGCTCACCGGTCCGCGTCCCCGTACAGGATGACGCCGCGGATGTTCTTGCCGTCGAGCATGTCCTGGAAGCCCTGGTTGATCTCCTCGAGCGTGTACGTCTTGG